>JAGMDA010000042.1 GCA_023128935.1 Candidatus Eiseniibacteriota bacterium
CTTTCGAATAGGCCTTCTGGAATGGCGGCACAGTTGACCGCGACAAATGGCTTGCGCGCTCTCGGGCTCTGCTGGTGGATGAAGCGGGCCAACACCTCCTTCCCCGTGCCGCTCTTGCCTGTGATCAGCACAGGGCTGTTGACCTGGGAGACGGTTTCTGCATCCGCCCTGAGTTTCCGCACGGCATCGCTGTCTCCGACGAAGCACCATCTCTTCCCCGCAACGCTCCTTTCGAGCGCCTCGCGCCGGCGATGCTCCATCTGAATTGTCAAGGCCGTGCGGATCCGGTGGGCAAGCATCTCGATTGGACGGCCCTTCGTGAAATAGTCGGTAGCGCCCATGCGCCCTGCTTCCAGCGCCACTTCCGGGCGCTCCGTGCGGGTCACCATGAAGATCGGCACCTGCAGGTCCCTTTCCCGGATGTGGCGGAGCACGTCCAGGCCGTCGGGGGCTTGGGCCAGATCAAGATCGAGAAGCACGGCATCGTAGACCCTGGCCTGGAATTCAGCGAGCGCGGTTGCGCCTTCGTAAACGGCGTGCACCGCGAAGGCGTCGCGCAAGAGGAGTTGCACGGTGCGGGTGAAATCCCGATCATCGTCGACCAGGAGCACGGAGGGTTTTCTCATCGAGTCGTCTGACGCGGGCATGGGTCCCTCCGGGTAAGTCACGCGCGCGAGGCGTCCGCGGACATTCATCCCGGGGGGATGTCGATGCCTTGGAAGCTCCACGAGTTGTATCTTTCCACCCCGTTCTGCCTGTTGTCAACATGCCCTGGATACCTGGGTCGAGAGGGGGGCCTGGCATTGCCAGTGGAACCATGAGATAATGCCTCGAGGAGCGGGGAGTCGATTTATGAAACATCGCGCGGTGAGCCGGGTCTCGGGTGTTCCATGGCCATCGCGCCAACAGGATGCTCGATTCTCCCTGCTGGCGGGGGGGGCAGCCAGCCGGGCGCTCCTGCTACCGGCTGCCACCGGTGTGCTTCTGCTGATCCTCCTGTCCCTACCTCTGTCTGCGTCCCAGTCCAATGAGGGGCAGCCATCCGTCGAATCCGCGCCCGGGCACCCGAGGGCTCCGGCGCGTGCCGACAGTGTGTGCCTGCGCCGGCCGGCATCCTGTCCCTTCTTACTGTCACCGACCAACGTCGACTGCCTATCAGGAGTATCCCAGCTCTACGGGCATCTTGCCGGTGACCTGGACGGCGATAGCTGGGATGAGCTTGTCGTGGCCTTCCGCAGCCGAGAGCTACCAGGTGTGACATCCCTTCTATGGCAGAACTACCCGAACGGTTGGGCCGAGATCTCCCGCCAACTGAATCTGATCCATGCCCGCGGGATCTCCGAGCGCTTCTCAGGCGATCTGGATGGAGACGGAACCATGGATGTGGGTGTGGGCTTCAAGCGCGGGTCGCATGCTTGGAGCGCTGTCTATGGGCAGCGAGGGAAGCTGATCTATGAGACTCCGGTCATAACTGGTCCGGACAACAACGCCGATGGCTTGTGGGATGGGTCCTCTGATCCAGTTGCGGTTGCGGATCTTGATGGCGACGGGCGATGCGAGCTGTTGGTGCGAGCGGGTGTCTCCTTTGATCTTTCCCCGCGCGGCTTGATTGCCTATGACGTGACAGAGAACCGGGAACGCTGGGTCTTCCAGTGCGGTTCCACTCTAGGCGACATTATCCCGCTTGAGGATCCTGATACGCGTGAAATGGTGGTAGTAGTGGCGACCATCGCCGTGGCGAACGGATCGCAAGACGGCGGCTTCTCAGATGAATACGGCTACCTGATCCTTCTCGGGCCCGACGGGCAGGTCCGCCACAAGCTGTGCATGGGAGGGGTGGGCACATGTCCCAGAGTGGCACTCGGGGACATGGATCGGGACGGGCGCACAGACCTGGTCGTGGCGCTGGATGCCTCCTTCCGGTGTCTGGGTGCGACGCACCGGTTGTGCGTACTGGATCCCTTCAGCTTCGAGGTCAAGCGTGACATCGATCCGGGAACCTTCCTGGGGCTTCCTTTGATCGCTGACCTTGATGGTGATGGATCCCCTGAGATAGTCAGCTCCGCAGAGAATCAGATCTTCATCTTCGACCGCGATCTGAAGCTCATCCGTGAGATACCGGTCTGCGGCCCGGTCGGGGACCGCCTAATTGAGGATCTGACTGGCGACGGCCAACCGGAGATCGCTTTCATTCTGAAGGGAACGGGTCAGGTTCTCCTCATCACACCGGAAGGCGATGTGCTGGCCATGGGTGAAGTCGCGGGCGAGATCCTCAGGCATCTGGCGATCGTGCATTGGGGACCGCGCAAGAAGCTGCTCTATGCGTTTTCAGCCTCGCAGGCGAGCGGGATGTCGCTGGAGCACAATAGGGATTGGGTAGGGCCAGGTGGGACAGGTCTCCCGACTGCGTCCGAGGGATGCAGCGCCCGCGGGACCTGGGGCCTGGCGGTCCTGGCTCTCTTCGTGGGCGCGGGATTTGGAGCTGCACTTGCGTTTGGCTTGGGCAAGTCATGGCGCAGAGGGTTGAGGCTTGCGTGGGAAAGGCAGACAGATGAAGCGGGGGGCAAGGATGCGGGTCTGGGCGGATCATCCGAGGCCGAGCTGCGAACGGCACTCACCCAACTCACGGTCTTTGGACATGGTGAACCCGGCGCTCTGCTGGGGCGTGCGGCTACGCTGCTGCAGGCGGCCAATCCTGGACTGACACAAGATCCCGAGTGGCAGCAGCAGGTCGCGGAATGCTGCATGGCCCTGCGCAAGACCATCCCGCCAGTGCTCAAGTCGAGTCTCTCTTACCGGAAGGTGCTCACCGAACAAGGCTCGCGGCCCGAGGATATCCTGGCCCAGTTCCGCGAGATCAGGGATGAAACAGATACACTGGCCGGCTCCCTGCGGCGCGGCGGGACGCCGGATTATAAATCCGTGAAGCGCACAGGCCAGTTGATCTTCCGTTTTGACGGGGAGCTGCGCAGGCTGCGGCGAAAGCTGCGCGAAGCCTTCCGCTGCGATGTGACCCACGCGGTTATCGATCTGCTGAGCGTGAAGAGCCATGTGATCCTCGATGCGGGGGTTCAGGAACGCGTACTGAAAGTCAGGGGCAGGGGGCACTTCATCGCAAAGATTGATACCCAGTGCCTTCAGTTTGAGGTGCTTGACGACCTGATCGCCAACGCCGCCCGCGCGATGGAGCGCTCTGCGAGCAGGAAATTATCTATCGTGCTGGAGCAGGAAGGTGACTTCGTGCGCATCCGACTTAGCGACACGGGATGCGGTATCGATCCGGTTTATGTGAAATCGATCTTTGTACGGGGGGTGACAACCCGTTCCGACGGACGTGGCCTTGGGCTCTTCCATGCCCAACAGACGCTCCGGGATTTCGGCGGGAGGATCTACATAGAGAAGACCGCTGTCGGTGAGGGAACTACGATGGTCGTGGAAATCCCTGCTGCTTCACTGGCGCCGCCCGAGGAGCCTCATCGCCGGGCCGGGGGACAGCTGGTGGGCAAGCAGGGTTCCAGGCGTACCAAACAGTAGAAACGCAGAATACCTGGCTTGCAGGCTGTCGATGTCGCTTCAGCGTAGGCGTGGCAAGGACAGCCAAGGCAGGCTGCCGAGGCGGGCTCTGGCAAGGCAGGCAGGTTGCCTCTGCACTGACCCAAGGGTACAGTCCCGAGAATCACTCGTTTAGGGGGACTAAGGGGTGCTGCGGGTTCGGCTGTTTGCCATACAGCTGCTGCCGATCGCTTGCGCGCTGAGCGCTGCTGTGCTGCTGGCAGCCTTGGCCAGCGTGGTTCTGGGGGTTTCACCACCGCATCTGCTCCATGTGCTGGTATCAAGGTTTGGCCCCTACGCCTGGGGGCAAGTCTTCTTCAAGGCGACCTTCCTGACCTTCACGGGACTCGCGGTGGCCATGACCTTTTCTGCCGGGCTATTTAATATCGGCGCAGAGGGACAGGTGGTGGTTGGCTCGCTGGCCTGTGCTCTTGTGGGTATCGCTGCCGCTTCAGCACCCGCCTGGATTCTCCTGCCGCTAACCATTGTGGCTGCATTCGTGGGTGGCGCCCTTTGGGGCTTCGTACCCGGATGGCTCAAGGCGCGCTTCGGCACACATGAAGTGATCAATACCATCATGCTCAACTTCATTGCCGTGGCTGCGGTGAACTTCTTGATGACACGCTACCTGGCACTTCCGGAGACAGTGCGCACGGCGAGCATCGGGGTTTCACTTCCCAGGCTGGAGATCTTCTGGCCTGCCATGCGGGGTTCGGCGGCGAATCTGAGTCTTCTGCTAGCGCTCCTGTCGGTTGTCCTGGCCCATCTTTTCCTGCACCACACGCCTGAGGGGCTCTCACTGCGCGCCGTGGGACAGGGGCTGCGGCCGGCCCGCATTGCTGGGATCGCGCCAGGCCGGCGCATTGTCCTGGCCTTCGTTCTGGGGGGTGGGTTTGCCGGCCTGGCGGGAACGAATTTCGTTCTGGGCTACAAGCATTACTATGAAGAGGGCTTCACTGGCGGGATCGGTTTCATGGGGATCGCGGTGGCTCTGATCGCCCGCAATGAACCCCTGGCGGTCTTTCCTGCTGCGCTTCTATTTGGTTTTCTCTCCCACGCTGGCCTGGTCGTCAACACGCTGCTTCCGCGCGAGATTGTGGATGTCCTGACCGGCGCGATCCTGCTCATCTTTATAGCCAGCGAGCGACTGCGGCTGCGCTGGATGCGGCGAGAGAGAGGGAGGCCATGACTGGGATTGCGCTCGCGGTATCTATGCTAGCACAGACCCTGCGCATCAGTGTGCCCTACGCCCTGGCGGCGGCTGGAGGCGTTTTCTCTGAACGCAGCGGCGTGGTCAACATCGCACTGGAGGGAATCCTGCTCAACGGAGCCTTCTTTGCCGTAGTAGGGACGCATTACACCGGATCACCCTACTTGGGCATTCTGTTTGCCATGGCAGGAGGGCTGGCCACAGCGGCGCTGCACGCGTTGGTGACTGTGACCGCGCGGGCGGACCAGATCGTCTCCGGGCTGGCGATCAACATCATTGCCTTTGGGTTCACGCGGGCTGGGCTGCGCATCCTGTTTCACAGCGCGAGCAATTCGCCGCGCATTCCTGCTCCTGAGCCAAGCTACATGCGCAGTTTGCCGGGTGGGGGGGGACCGCTGGGCGCAGTGCTCTATGATCCGCTATTCCTACTGGCGCTGTTACTCCTGGCAGGATCTCTCTGGTTTCTTTTCCGCACTGGCCTGGGCCTCGCGCTGCGCACAGCTGGCGAGCATCCGGAGGCTGCGCATGCGGCTGGGTTCTCGGTCCCGCGCCTCCGGTGGTTGGGTGTCCTGGCCAGCGGGCTACTGGGGGGGCTGGGAGGCGCCTGGCTGGCGTTCATGCAGCACTCCTTCACGGACCAGATGTCAGGAGGGCGAGGGTATATTGCCCTGGCGGCAATGATTGTAGGCAAGTGGCATCCCTTGTGGGCCGGCGCTGCATGCTTGCTGTTTGGGGCTGCCGAAACCGCGCAGATCCGCCTGCAGGGCTCCGGGGCACCGACCCAGCTGCTGCAGATGCTGCCGTTTGTCTTGACCATTCTGGTTCTGGTCGTATGGGTTGGGCGATCGGTGGCGCCAGCCGCGGTGGGGAAGCCGTATGATCCTGAACATGCCGAGGGCGACTAGCGCCGACTTGTCACCGGGCATGCGGATACGCGCAGTGCAAGCAGAGGGTTAGGGCTCGCGGTCCGGCGTGATGATTGGAAGCCTGGGAGGGAGAGAGAGCATGGACAAGTTGATAAGGGATATTCCCGAGGCCGCGCTGGGCCAGCTTCGAAAGGCCTGTGGAGGTGTGGAGGTCGTGGGGGCTGTTGTGCTGGGTTCTGGCCTGGGAGTGCTTTTGGAGTCCTGGAAGCCCGAGATACGCCTGCAGGGAGAGGAGATCACGGGCTACCCGCACTCGAGCGTGGCCGGCCATGCCGGGCAAGTGGCCGTTGTTCGGTGGGGTGGGCGGCCTGGGCTTGTCTTTCAGGGGCGGGTGCACTTCTATGAGGGCTACCACCGCAGCGAGGTTACCTTTGCAGTCCGTCTGGCGGCCGCTCTGGGCGCCAAGTGGTTGCTGCTCACCAACGCCGCTGGTGCGGTTGATCCCCTGATGATCCCGGGGACGGTCATGGTGGTGGAGGATCACCTCCGGATCCTCCTTGGTCCGCGGGCGTCTCGTGGCGCGAGTGAAGGGCGTTGCCTGCGGGGTTCACCCTACAACCAGCGCCGCGTCGCGGATGCGTTTCGGATCCTGAGCGGAGAGGGGCTGACAGTGGTGCGGGGCGTGCTCGGCGGTGGATTGGGGCCCACATACGAGACTGCTGCTGAGGTGGAGATGATCCGCCGGATGGGCGCGCACGCTGCGTGCATGTCCACTGTGATTGAAGCCGAGGAGGCGGCCCGGCAAGGCGTGGAGGTTGCCGCCCTCTCGCTAGTCACCAATTTCTGCACGGGACTCTCAGAGGGGGCATTGGACCACGCCGAGGTGGTCAGCATGGCCAGGGAAGCTGGACCTCGGCTGGCCCGCGGGATCGCGAAGCTTGTCGAGTCCTGGTGCTAGACCTGATGCGAGCCCTAAGCCTCTGCGTGCTGGATGACCAACTGGCCACCCTGGACGTCGATCTTGATGCTGCGAGCCCTGTGGTGCTCGAGCAGGTACTTGGACAACGGGGTGAACAGCTTCTCCTCCAGTGCTCGGTTCAAGTAGCGGGCGCCGGCCTTGCGCACTTCGTCCTCACGGATGAAGGTGTCATAGACGCTGTCGCTGATGATTACTCCGCGCTTCTGCTTCTTGAGGCGTTCCAGAACCGTATTGACCTTGTAGCGTGCGATCAGTTGCACATCCTTTGCCGTCAGGTTGTCGAAGTACAAGACATCGTTAAAGGCCGCGATCAGCTCAGGCGTGAACTGGTCCTCAAGAACCTTCCTGCACCGTTCCTCGCGCGGAATGTTGGATGGGACGAAACCGATCTGTTCAACTGTGTCTGCTTCATCAAATTCCAAGCGCGTTGTGGAGATGATGATCGTCCGGTTGAAGGCCACCTCACCCTGCGCGTCGATCACAACTCCTCGTTCTAGGATGTGCAAGAATAGGCGCATGATGGCCGGGTGGCAGCGCTCGATGCCGCGCAGGAGGATCACCGCCTTCGGGTTCTTGCGCACGGGGGTGGTAAGTGCGCCCTCCACGAGGATTCCCTCAGCTCCCGGATAGGCGGTGACCAGGAGATCCTCAATGTCCTCTTCCTCGGTGTAGTCGCTCATATCAAGGGTTACGAGGAGGTTGTCGTTTCCCAAGAGAACCGAGGCAATGGCGTTGGCGAACTCGGTTTTTCCCACCCCAGGGGGACCCACGAGAAGGAATGCACCGTCGGGACGCTGGGGCCTGAAATCAAGGCTTGTGCGCCGGATGCGGATCGTGTTTGCGATCCGTTTGATGGCATCGTCCTTCCCGACAATCCTCAGCTTCAGAAGGTCCTCGAGGTGAAGGAGAGTTGCGCTCTCGTCCCTGACGATGGGCCGCCTGGCGGCCTTGCGGGTGCGAGCGGGCTTCTTCTTGGCAGAACGGGCCTTCGCGACGCGCCTGGTCAGGCTGCGCTCAGCAGTGTTGGATCTCTGCTTGCGCTTGACGGTTTTCTTCTTGGCGCTAGCAGAGGGCGCGCGCTTGGAGACCTTCCTTGCGGGGGCGGCAGGGCGCGGCTTGCGCTTGGAGACCTTCCTTGCGGGGGCGGCAGGGCGCGGCTTGCGCTTGGAGACCTTCCTTGCGGGGGCGGAAGGGCGCGGCTTGCGCTTAGTAGTCTTTTTCCTGGCGCTGCCCCTGGCGGGCGTGCTGCGCGGGCGGGCGCGGGAAGAGGAGCTTGTAGAGGAGGCCAATGCAGGACGCTCCGGAGCATGCAACCGAGCGCTGGCCGCTGCGCCTGAGGTTGATCTCGTGGGGGGCTGCCTATTCATCGATTGGCGCGGTTGCTTCATTCGTGCGAATTCCTCCTGGATCTTACGACTGCCTGCCTGTCAGGACATCCGCGACAGGACTTGGGTCCCGCGGGACATTGGCTCACCGAAGGGCTCTTTTCTGCCGCGCGTTCACGGGGTGCGGCGGAGTTCCGTACTACCCACAACTTTAGTTCGGCAGCCAGAGGACCGACGTTGATGGCAGGCTGACTCGTCTTTCTGGTGCCGGGTCTGATGTTGCGCTAGGATAGGCCAAATGCCGCCTGGAGGGTACCCGATTCGGCGGATAGCAACTGGTGGCTAGTTTGAACCAGTGGGGATCGAGGTAGCCATGCGCTGACGATTCGGAATTCGCAGGTGAGGAGGCTGGCCAATGGCAGGGATCAAGAGAGTCGGTGTTCTGACGGGTGGTGGGGATTGCCCAGGTCTGAATGCAGTCCTTAGGGGCCTAGTAAAAGCCTCGTCGTTTGACCATGATATCCATGTCGTGGGATTCGAGGATGGGTTCGCCGGGCTGATCAAGGATCGCACGATCCGGCTCGACGCGGACGCTGTTTCTGGGATCCTCCCCCGGGGCGGCACCATTTTGGGCAGCTCCAACAAAGACAATCCATTCCGCGTGCCCGCCATGATCAACGGGGAGTTGACATTCGAGGATCGTAGCGACGAGGCGATGCGTACTTTCGATCGCTATGGGTTGGAACTGCTCGTGGTGATCGGTGGCGATGGGAGTTTGGCGATTGGCAACCAGCTTGCGGAAAAGGGGATGCCGGTTATTGGAATACCCAAGACGATCGACAACGACCTGGGCGCGACGGATGTCACCTTCGGTTTCGATACGGCGCTCTCGACCGCGTGCGGCGCTCTTGATAAGCTGCACACAACGGCCGAGTCTCACCACCGGATCATGGTGCTCGAAGTCATGGGGCGCTACGCGGGATGGATTGCCCTGGAAGCTGGACTCGCGGGCGGGGGCGACATCATTCTGGTACCCGAGATTCCCTTCAAAGTCGAAAGCGTGGTCTCAGCTGTCAAGGACAGGAAGTTCCTGGGACGCAACTACACGCTGATTGTGATCGCCGAGGGTGCCAAGGCCGAGGGCGGCGAGGTGCATGTGGCCAAGGTGGTCGAGGAATCCACGGACGCGATTCGCCTGGGGGGAGTCGGGGACTGGCTGGCGGCGGAACTGGAAAAGAGGCTGGAGACGGAGGTCCGCGTGACCGTCCTCGGGCACCTGCAGCGCGGTGGTTCTCCGACCGCTTTCGACCGTATCCTCGGAACACGCTATGGGGTTCATGCTGCAGAGTGCGCCGCCAAGGGCATGAAGAACGTGATGGTCTCCCTGAAGGGGATCGACATCACTGAGGTGCCACTATCCGATGCCGTCAAGGAACTACGCCGCCTTGACCCCCAATCCGAACTGGTCCATGTCGCAAGGAGTGTTGGGACGCGCTTCGGGGACGAATAGCGCAGTGGGGCGCGCGCGGACGATGTGCCGATCGGGCTTTCCCGGATTGCGGGCGGCCATAGGCTGCTGCGTGGCCTTCATGGGGGCCCCGGCTCTTTTCGGTGGCGGCCTGATGTCCCTGGGCGTTGTTTGGGCCAAGGATTTGCCCACCAAGGCAGTCCATGCCACGCGGCCAAGGTTCACCGCTGAGGTCAGCGCATGCGTGGAAAATGACAGCTCATACGTACTGCTCCATGTGGAAGTGCCCTACAGAGAGCTGAGCTTCCGGCGGGCAGCTTGCGGGATGGAAGCCTCCTTCGATCTCATAGTGCACGTCCTGGAGAAAGACCGGCAGATCGCAGGCGATCTGTGGCCGGTTCGCTTGCAGGTCTCCGGTCGCGGGGAGCTGCAGGGTCACAATGCCCGGTACCGCCAGGATCTGGCCTTTCCACTGCCCCCCGGCGAATACTGCCTGGAGGTGAGGCTCTCTGAGCCGGGGTCCGGGCAGGAGGGTGCGTTGCGCCTGGGAGCGCATCTTCCGCTGCGCATTCCGGGAAGGATCGCCCTCTCCTCACTTCTCGTCGGTGAGTGCGGGCTGACGGGAAGCATCGGCGAGCTGCGGCGGGATCCCCGCATTCGCGGGGAGTTCCCCGAGGCCAAGGACACGCTGTGTGCCTATGCGGAACTCTACCACCCTGGTCTTGAGTGCCCCGCGGTACGCTTGCGGTGGCGCTTGCGCGACTCCAGGGGTGAAATCCTCAGCGAAGAGGAGGTCTCCTTTCCGGGAGGCGAGGATGTCACGCGGATGACTTGGTCCCTTGCCGTTTGCGACCGCTGGATCGATCTGTACCAGCTTGAGGTTGTCGCCGGGGCCAATGATCAGCAGAGCAGCGCAGCGACAAGCTTCAGCCTGCTGGGCGAGTCGGCCGCCGCGCTGACGGCTTTCTTTTGCCAGTCGTTGGAAGTGCTTGCCTATATCGCCACCGAGGAGGAGATGCAAGAGCTCCGGATGAGCGCGCCTGATGAGCGCAAGGCGGTCTGGGATGCATTTTGGGAGAGACGGGATCAGACCCCGGAACTCGGGTACAACGAATACAAGCAGGAGTTTTTCCGCCGGGTCCACTATGTGAACGAGACCTTTGGTGTGATCCGTCCTGGCTGGCAGACCGATCGGGGACGAATATACATCATCCACGGGGCTCCCACCGATATCACGCGCAATCCATTGAGTGGACAGGAGTGGCCCGTTGAGATCTGGCACTACGACCAGCTGGGGCTCAGCTTCGTTTTTATCGACCGCAACGGATACGGCAACTACGAACTCGTCCGTCCCGGCTGGTGATTGTCTCCCTGGCATGTCCGGAGCACGCTTCTTATCCAGATCGGATGTCACCCCTATTGCGCTGCATCCGAATCCCAGTCTGGTGAGCGCAGGGCGCTGACCCACTCGGCGGCCACAAGGCGGGCTTTGAACGACGCTGCGCGCCTTGGTCCGGCACGGCGCATCTCCTCGCGGAATTGGCGATTGCCCATGGCGCGCAGGATGGCATCCGCCACCGCATGTGGCGTCCTTTCCCGGAGCAGCAGCCCGAAAGTCCCATTCTCTAGGATCTCTCGAGGTCCCGTATCACAATCCACTGAGATGGCTGGGCAACCGGCAGCCAGGGCCTGCATCAAGACCTGGGGCCAACCTTCGTGGCGCGATGTCAGCACAAAAAGCTCGGCCCGGCGCAGGAGGGTAGGGGTGTCCTCGACGAAACCGGGAAAGAAAACCCTGGAGCCGAGACCCAGGCGCCGCGTCAGCGCGAGAAGCGGTTCCTTGTCGGGCCCTTCCCCCGCGATCACGAGATCCGGTAGCTGTGCCTTCTCCAAGGCGGATGCATAGGCGCGGATGAGCAGTGGGAAGTCCTTCTGGGGCACCAGACGTCCCATTCCCAGAATGTAGCTTTGCGGCAACTCGGGCGGGCAGGTGTCCTCTACCCGGGGCACAATGAGGGGGTTGGGCAGGACGCGAGCGCGAGAGACTCGCGCAATGCGCGCCGCGATGAGCAATTCGACGAGCTGGCGAGATGGTGCGGCCGTGCGGACTCCCGGGTACAGGAGGCGCATGAGAAGACGGATGGCGGGTCTGTGCGTGCGGAAATCGTTGCGGACGGTGACGACGAGCCTGGTGTGCATGCCTGCAAGGCGGGCGGCGAGCACGGCCGGGAGGCTGGCTGCCTCGAGGAAAGAGACGATGGCATCGGGCTGCTCTTGTAGGAATAGGCCGCGCAGTTGCCAGATCCGTCTTGTGGCAGACGCGATCCGGCCGCAGAAGGAACGGGGAAGGTTGTTGCCCAGGGACCTTACTGGGACGGGTGAATCGTAGCGCGGATAGTGCTCCCAGAGGGTTGCCAGAAGCACATCGTGCTTCTCCTTCCATTGGCCCGCAAGCTCAATGGCCACACGCTCGGCTCCCCCTCGGACCAGGGCGGGCAGGAGCAAGAGAATCTTCATTGCGCATTCCAGGGGATCGGCCCAAATTCAAACGCCCAGATGCTGTCAGCTGCCCGGTTAGAAGCGCAGCCTGGAGCGCATCCTTACACGCGTGAGTTGCATCAGCGGATCATACTAGGATGGCAGCTGGCAGGCGATCAAGCAGCTAGCTAGCATTTCTCGCCGGGCTAGGGGCGCGCGGGATAGGCGCAGCGCAGCAGATGGCTGGCAAGAAATGAGGGCTGGGAGTGTGACTCCGGCCCCATTCTGGGTATGATGACCCGGTTCTCCGATGGCACGGAGGGAGGGGCCCTTGATGAGAGCACTGCGCAGCGTGATGCAGGTGGTCGCCGATGGCCGACCAGGCGGAGGCACAACCAACGTTCTGGCCCTGACGGAGGATCTCCTGGCGGCGGGCGTGGCGGTTCGCCTTGTCTCACAGACCGGTTCCTATGCAGTGGCGCAAGCGTGTCAGATGGGGGTGCAGGTCGATGAGGTGGATTTCTTTGGGCCACGCGGGCTGCTGTCTGCGCCGGCTCATCTCGGAGTCCTGGTCGCAAGACACCGACCGGACATCGTGCACCTCCACGGAGGCCGTGCGGGGTTTCTCGGCGCGCTGGATCGGAGGATTGGCCTGCGCCAACCGGTAGGCTACACGGTGCGCGGCTATCACTTCCTGCGGAAACCGCGGTTTTGGCGCAGCCTGGGAGTCCTCGCGCAGCGGAGGGCCAGCGGGCGGGCCGATGTGACCATATGGGTCTGTCGCTATGATCAGGAGCTGGCGGCCACCTGGGGCCTACTGCCTGACGGGAAACGCGGTATCGTGATCCGCAATGGTGTTCGAGTGGCTGATATTCCGCCTGCACGGGCGCCCAGGCCCCGGTCGGTCGGCTTTCTGGGCCGTCTGACGCATCAAAAGAATCCGCAGTTGCTCATTGAGGTTGCGCGCCTGCTCAAGGATGACGGGTACACCTTCAAGCTGATTGGCGGCGGCGAGCTGGAAACTGCACTGCGCGAACTCGTCGCCCGCTACAGCCTGTCCGGACAGGTGGAGATTCTGGGGAGCATGCCGCGCACTGAAGCGCTGGAGACCCTGCGTGATATGGAAACCTTCATCCTGCCGTCGCGCTGGGAGGGTCTGCCGATCGCACCGGTCGAGGCCATGGCCATGGGCGTGCCGGTCATCGTATCTGACGCCAGCGGGAATTCCGAGATCGTCAGTGACGGGATCAATGGGGTGCTTGTGAAAGGCGAGGACCCGCGAGATTACGCGGTAGCGATCAAGCGAATCAGGGGAGATAGCGCCCTTCGCGCGCGCCTGATTGAGGCCGGCAAGTGTGTCGCCGCTGAGCGCTTTGGCCGCGAGCGCGTAATAGCGCAGCATCTGGACCTCTACGATCAACTGTTGGGCTGCGCCTCTGACCGGGCATAGCCACAGCCCCGTTTGTCAAACCGAGGACCAGGCCTCGGCGGAGGTTGGGTAGAGCAGTCCGGGCCGGGAAGGAGGTTTTGTCTTTTGCGTCCACTCTGCTGGCAAGATTCTGCGGCTCTATCCAGGCTCTTCGCCCAGGAAGAAGTTGGTCTCGAGGCGCTGCTGGACGGGGTATTCTAGAAAGCCCCGGCGATATTGCTTCTGCTTGCGCCAATGCATGCAGATGCCCCACGCCAGTGTGGGAAACAACCTCGCTAGGGGGCGAGCCACCAAAGGCGGAAACGGATAGAAATTGCTGCCGCCAAAGCCGCTGAGCACATAGCCACCGAAACACTCCTCGATCAGCTTGGCCATGTCACCCTTGGTCCATCCGCGGATGTGCGCCGAGTAATTGCGTAGTTGAGATGGTTGCTTGCCCAGCGCCAAGAGAACTCTGTTGTGCCAGGCCGCGAGGTTGGGTACGCCGATTATTAGCGAGGCGCCCAGGCGGAGCACGCGCGTCGTTTCGTGGAAGATCCAGAACACTTCTTTGGCGTGTTCCAAGGTCTGATTCATGATCACAACATCGACCGCGCCATCATCGAAGGGCAGTTTGTTTCGTTCCATGTCAATGGGGTGAACCCGAATGCCCTTCTGGGTCAGTTCTTGGATATAGGGCTTGTGGACCTCAACGGCATGCAGCTCGGCCTGCGGATGCACCCTGCGCGCAATGAGAAGATCATCCCCATGGCCGGCGCCCAGATCCAGGACTAAGCCTGCGTCCTGAACGTTGCGCAGGAAGCGCTCGATGAGGGGTCTTCCATAGTTGAGAGAGCGATCCACCACGGTTCAACGCTTTCTTTGTTCTGGCTTGGACTGCCGCCAGCAGCCCGGGCCGGTTTCTTGCGAGCGGGCTGCGCTGGATTGCTCCCGGCGTTCACTGATGCGAACATCTTGCCGAGCCAGGAAGGCCAAGCGCGTCACCAAGAGTGCGGCCAGACCCGCATGACCCACGTAGGCTGCCAGCAGCGCCCCCTTCCAACCGATGCGGGGCACCAAGACAGCCGCCAAGCATGCGATTGTCGCGGCAGCTAGGAGTTGAGACAGGGCGCGAAAACGCGCGCTGCCAGAGCCTATCAGAGCATCGCCCGCAGGCCGGTGGATGGCCTGAAGGACAAGCAGGCCAGCGCTCCAACGGATGATAGTCGGAACAACCCTGTATTCCTCACCGAGAAGCGGGACAGCCAACGGCGCGGCGAGCAGGAGGGCTGCTGTTGCAAGGAGCGCATAGGGCACAGTGAGCATCCAGGCCTTGCGGGCCAGGAGCAATGCCGGGCTGCTGCCTCCACGTCCTTGGCGGAAGAACTGTGGCAGAAAAGCCGCCAGGAGCGACCAGAGCGGCAAGGTTGCGAAATTGACGGGCCTGATCCCGGCAACATACTGCCCCGCTACCGCCAAACCGGCCAACCGCGGGAGCAGGAGCTTGTCGATCTCGGGAAGGATGGCCAGACTCGCTTGCCCGACGGCAAAGCTCAAACCCGCGCGCGCATCGCTCATGACACTCCGGATCATATCCGGCTTCGGGCGGGCCCAGGCCCGTGTGCGGACCAGGTATCCAACGATCACCAAAAGCAGAAGGGTCCCGGCGTGCACCACACAGAAGGACTCCACGGTCAGCTTGCCGAGCAACGCCAAGCCGCAGAACAATGGGGCGCGCAAGGAGGGCAGCAGAACCAACCAGCGTGCCTGCGCAGCGAAGCGCTCTTCGGCCTGCCAGGAGTTGGAAAGTAGGGCGTGCAGACCGCCAAGGATCATTTCCGAAAGCAGTAGGATCAGCACTAGTTCCAGGGACAGGCCGAGATGAAGAGGGGGGATGAGCCACAGGGCCGTGGGAAGGCCCAGTCCCAACCCTCCCACAGCGTAGGCCAGCACGCCACAACAGAGAACGGCATGGATTCGATGCCGGCCATGGGCCGCTGCCTCCCGGATCACGAGCACCTGATAACCAAAGCCGCTCAGTGGGCGCAGCACGTTGGCAACTGCCAGCAGCACCGCGAGGGCGCCGAGATTCGCGGGTCCAAGGAAACGGGCAGCCAATACTAGATTAACGCCCTGGAGAAAAAGGCGTCCGCCTTGCGCTCCGAGGAGAACTGCGGCGCCTCTAAGAATCCCGCGCCAGAAGGGGACCTCTTGCTGCCTGCGGAAGCGATTCAGGACGCACATTCGGATCAAACCGAGAGCTTCCGGGTGCGGATCTCCTCCTGGAGCTGCGCCAAGAGATCCGGAACCGGGTAGGCTCCATGAACCTTGTTGTCACGGGTGCGGACATTAACAGAGTGTGACTCAACCTCTTTGTCACCCACGACCAGGATGTAGTTGGCCTTCTCGAGCTGCGCGGCCCGGATGCGCTTGCCCAGTGTCTCATCGCGCATATCGACAGCCGCGCGGATCCCTCCGGTCTCCAGCTCGGCGCGCACCTGGGACGCATAGCTGTGGTGTCGCTCGGAAATGGGAATCAAGCGCGCCTGCTCGGGCGAGATCCAGAGGGGCAGTTTGCCCCCCGTATGTTCGATCAGGATCCCGATGAACCGCTCTAGGCTGCCGAGGATGGCCCGGTGCAGCATGACGGGCCTGTGAGGCCTCCCATCGGAGGCTTCGTATGTGAGGTCGAAGCGCTCGGGCATGGAGAAGTCGACCTGGATGGTCCCACACTGCCAGCGCCTGCGAAGGCTATCGAGGATATCGAAATCGATCTTCGGGCCGTAGAAAGCGCCCTCGCCCTCATCGACTTTGTAGTCCAGCTCCAAGCGCTGGAGCCCTTCATGCAGCGCCTGGGTGGCGAGTTCCCAGACATCATCGCTGCCGATGTGGTCCTCGGGCTTGGTGGAGAGCTTGATCTCCGGATCCGGGAATCCGAAGGTGCGATAGACGTCGATGCAAAACTCGATCAGCTTGACAACTTCATCGGTCAGCTGCTGCCTTGTACAGAAGACGTGGGCGTCATCCTGGGTGAAGGCGCGCACCCGAAAGAGGCCGTGCAAGACGCCAGAGAGCTCATTCCTGTGCACTAGGCCCAGTTCGCTTTGCCGGATCGGTAGATCGCGATAGGAGTGCAGGCGAGTCTTGTACACCAGCAGCCCACCTGGGCAATTCATTGGCTTGATGGCGTAAGGCTTCTCATCGATGTCAACGAAGTACATCGCGTCCGCGTAGTGATCCCAATGCCCGCTACGGTGCCAGAGATCCCGGCTGAGAATCATCGGGGTCCGGCACTCGATGTAACCGCGACGGCGGCATTCCTGACGGATGTACGCGGAGAGCTCATCGTAGATGATCGTGCCCTTGTCGTGCCAAAAGGGGAAGCCTTGGCCTTCTTCGTGGAAAGAAAAGAGATCCAACTCGCGGCCGAGCTTGCGATGGTCGCGCTGTTTGGCTTCTTCCAGCGCGGCGAGATAGGCTTTGAGCTCCTTGGGGTTCTTGAAGCTGATACCGTAGATGCGTTGCAGCATCTGCTTGCTGGAATCACCGCGCCAATAGGCGCCGGCAACCTTGAGCAGCTTGAATGCTCTGATGCATGCAAGGTCCGGAACGTGGGGTCCGCGGCAGAGATCGGTGAAGCCTTCGCCTTGGATGTATGCGGTGATGGTCTCCCCCTCGGGCATCTCTCGGATCATTTCAAGCTTGTAGGGATTGTCCTTGAATTGCTCAAGCGCCTCTGCGCGTGAAAGCTCAATGCGGCGCATGGGCCGGCCCTCGGATACTATCTGGCGCATGCGTTTCTCGATCCGTTCAAGATCCTCCTCAGTAAAAGGCGGGTGGTCGAAGTCGTAGTAGAACCCCTCTTCCACTACGGGTCCGATCGTGGGCTTGGCATTGGGGAAGAGAGAGATGACCGCCTCAGCCATGAGATGTGCGGAGGAATGGCGGAAGAGATCAAGCCCCTCGGGTTCAGCGATTGTTACGAAGCGGATCGTGCAGTCGCCTTCAATGGGACAGCTCAGGTCGCGGAGTTCCCCATCCATCCACGCGGCAACTGCGGCCTTGGCCTGCTTCCCGAGCGAATGCTTTGCGAGCTGGGCAAGAGTGCTACCTACCTGGATCTCCTCCCGGCTGCCGCCGGGTAGCATGACATGCGGCATTCTATCTCGTTCTCCTGCGCGCAACGGTTCTTACTTGGATGACACAAGCGAAGGAGCATGTTCTTGACAGCATTCCAAGGGGCTTTATTCGGAAAATACGGTTCGAAATCCGATGGCGTTGTCGCAGCTGTCAACGTTAGCGCCAACGCGCCAGAATGTCTGACACCAATGCGCTTCGGATCGCCAGCTACCGCCCTTGACAACCCTCAGGTTTCCGTAGCTCCCGCTCTGGTATGGCTCGAAGCTGTCTTGACACCACTCCGCCACGTTTCCCGCTAGGTCAAACACACCATCCTGGCCCCACTGGCTGGCGTTGTTCTTGGTGGAGAACCCATCGTGGGTGCTGCCGTCATAGAAGCCGGCCGGTGTGGTGGCCACGCAAACGCGTGATTCATATGGGTCGCCGCTGTCGTAGTAATTGAAGCAATGGCGGTCAGCATCCGTTCCCCACGGATAGGGGAAGCCAACGCCCACGCGAAGCTCGGTCGAGTCGGGAAGCAAGAAGAGGGAGTCACCGCAGGCATCCGATGTACCACGGGCGGTTTTCTCCCACTCGGCTTCGGTTGGAAGCCGGCGTCCCAGGGAACGGGCATAGCGCTGGGCACCATCCCATGTGACTTCAATGACGGGGTGGTTCTCTTTGCCGGCGCGCGGGATGAAAGAGCCCTGTCCGCCAGCCGATTCGGAGAACTCAACGCCTGAGTGCTCATCGCCCAAGGGATAGGTCTTGGCAAAGAGCGTGTCGGCCACCTTGGAATAGACCCGTCCGTCAACCACATGGATCCAATGCCCATCGAGCAGGTTTTGCAGAAAGTGGGAATAGAGCTGATTCGAGACCTCGAATTTATCGATATTGAAGGCAGCCACGAAGAGCGGATTGTCGCTCGGACAATAGAGATCAGGCCGGTCAGGTGAGAAAAGACCGCAATCACCGTGGATGAAATAGCCATCTGGGATGTGAACTTGCTCAATGCGTGTGCTGAAGTTCCAGATTGGGGACAAGGCAGTGGCGCCGTGACTGTCAGTGGTCACGACCCTCCAGAAATACGAACGAGTGAGGGTTACACTGAAGTCGGGCACAAAACTCGTATCCGAAAGACCGCCGGCCAGCAATTCCAAGCCGACGCGCGACTGCCCAAAGTACAGGTCATGGGAAATGGTATCTCCCGGATCGGCATCCGAGCAGCTCCAAATCAGAGGTGTGAGGCCTTCAATGCCAGTGGCGTTGGTACTCGGAGTGGGATTGCTGGGGGTCGATGGCGTTGTGTTTTCAACCGCTTCGGCCCCGACGGGGGGCGAAGCATCGCCGCGGCGCCCCAGCACATCATAGGCTAAAATGCGGTAGTAGTAGGTCGTAGCGCTCTCTACCGCGATTGTATCGATGTATTCCTCGGTATCGGACGCAACCGTATCGTGATCGGCATAGCCGCTATCCATATGCAAGGATCTCCGGATTTGGAGACCCCGCTCGTTGGCGCTACCCGCTTCCCACCGGAGCGTGATCTGATCCGGTGCGGTGGCCGCAATGTGGACCCATTCCGGGGGCGGGGGCCCCTCCGTGGCCTCAACCCTCACCGGGTCGTCGCTGCTGCAACCGGCAGTGATGATTGCCGTGACTGCCGCGGCCGCGACCAAGCCTCGCCGCGCCATGCTCAATCCTCCATTCTCGCTTCCCCAGTGGGTAGCTGTCAGGAAGGCGACACCTACCCGCTGGGGTGTGGGCTTGCGCCCCCAGTTATGGGGTTCCCTAGGTGGGACGACGATGCCCCCTAGTTTCCCTGCCCCGCCAAGCAATCGAGTTCCGAGATTTGTGCCAGTTTGGCCGCTTCGGTCAGGAGCGTGACATCGTGGCGCATGCGGGCGTTCAAATGAATCCGCGGGAGACACGGACTCCATAGCTCCATATCCTTGGATTTTAGGCTCTCCCTGAGGATCATGATTTCAGGGATCAGATCACTGCCGGGTAGGACAAACCAGACCAGAATGGTCCAATCGATATCCGGCAGGTAGGAAAACTCCAGTCTGTAGCTGCCGTCGCTGCCGGTCTCGGTGTCATTGACCAGGAAACCCTCCTCGAAAATCTTGATCTGGACTCCCGCCAATCCCGTACCTGAGTCGGAAGAAACTTTCCCGGTCAGAACCCCCGCAATCTTCTCCAGCTCAGAAGACTGCGAGGCGGCGGCAGGGTCCGCGCCGGGCATAAGAATGAGCCCGGGCAATAGGGCGACAAGCAACCATCTGATCACGTCCCTTCACCTCCCATGTTCAGAAACCCGGGGGCCACTGTTTCAGGGCTTCACGAATCCACTCAATGTGCCGATAAACCCTAACAACGGGTCGAAAACCGGTCAAGGTCAAATGCCCAGGTGGGGTAGCACGGCACCGTGGGGCGAAAAACTTGCGTCCTCGTGGGGCTTCTGATAAGTTGACAGGCAGGAAACCTTCCTTTCCGGGGGGTATAGCTCCTCTGATAAAGGTGAGTTAGGGAATCGTCCTTTGGATAGGTGGCAGGGATGCCGGGAGTCAAGTTCATCCATGTTCCTCAATAAGCTCATCGGTTTCATGTCCAACGATATCGCCATTGACCTGGGCACGGCCAACACGCTGGTCTGTGTCAAGGGCAAGGGGATTGTGCTCAATGAGCCCTCGGTCACTGCCGTGGAAAGAGCGACCCGCAAGGTCCTCGCCGTGGGCACTGAGGCCAAGGCGATGCTCGGCCGCACGCCCCACGAAATCGAGGCGGTCCGTCCGATGAGGGATGGTGTTATCGCCGACTTTGAAATGACCGAGGAGCTGTTGCGCAAGCTGATCTCAAAGGTTCAGAAGAACCGATTCCTCGTGCACCCCCGGATTATCATCAGCGTCCCTTCCGGCATCACAGAGGTGGAGAAACGGGCAGTGCGCGATTCCGCCGAGCGAGCAGGAGCCCGGGAGGTGTTCCTGGTGGCAGAACCGATTGCGGCTGCCATCGGTGTTGGGCTTCCGGTTGACAAACCGATCGGCAACATGGTCATCGACATCGGAGGTGGTACGACCGAGATCGCGGTCATAACACTCAATGGCATCGTGCACGATACGAGTCTCAGGGTCGCGGGCGACAAGATGGACGAGGCCATCCAGCAATACATCAAGCGGGCGTATAACCTGCTAATCGGCGACCGCACGGCCGAACGAATCAAGATAGAGATCGGTAGTGGGTTTCCGCTTGAGGAGGAGCTGGAGCTGGAAATTAAGGGGCGCGACCTGATTGGGGGCATACCCAAGACAATCAAGGTAACGTCGGTTGAGATCCGCGAGGCCCTGCAGGAGCCCATCAGTGCGATTGTCGAGGGCCTCAAACAGTCGCTTGAGCAGACGCCGCCGGAGCTGGCCTCCGATATTGTGGATCGGGGTATCGTGATGACCGGAGGCGGATCGCTGCTGCGGGGTCTGGACATGCTGCTCAGGGAGGCGACGAACCTGCCTATTACGGTCGCAGATGAAGCGCTGCTCTGCGTCGTTCTGGGCTGCGGGAAGATCCTCGAGCAGATCGAGGATTACGAGAAGGTTCTCGTGAAGGGCAACGTCTAGTGTCCTATTTTCCGCGTGCACTGCGCGCAGGGGATCGCGCCATCGGAGTCAAGCATGGTTCGCAGGGGAGCCGACTATCCAGGGATCGGTGACTGGGTGGTTCTGGGTCTGGTGGTCAGTGTTTCGCTTGCCTTGCTCCTGCCCGGTACCGCGTTCCGGCTGAATGCCGCCAAGCTGCTGCGCGGCAGTGTGCTCTATCCCTTTCGACTGGTGCTTTTCTTCAATTCTGCACCCCAGGAACCCGCCGATGAGCTAGAGCTGCTGCGGTACGAACTGGCCACGCAGCGGCTGATTGATTCCACACACCAGGCTGCCATGCAGGATAACGAACGCCTGCGGGAGCAGCTGGGTTTCGCGCGCCGCGCACAGCACGAGCTGACGCCGGCCCAGATCGTCGGACGCGCACCTGACCGCTGGGGAGAGATCCTGATCATTTCACGTGGCTCGCGCGAGGGAGCTTGCGTGGGGCGGCCAATCCTGGGCGTTGAGGGACTGATAGGCGTCATCGTCAGCACGGAAGAGGGAAAAAGCTGGGTGAAGACCTTGCGTCATGGCGCCCTGCAGGTGTGCGGCATGCTACAGGATGGCCGGTATGTGGGGATGCTGAGCTGGAATGCCGCACAGGGCCTATTGGATATGGAGGGGATTCCCATACAGAGCCAGGTCAGCACAGGCGAGATGGTCATTACAAGCGGATATGGCGGGGTCTTTCCCAAGGCGCTCCGCATCGGAGAAGTGGTGTCAGTCAGGGATGATTCGACCAGTTTGGTCAAGCATATCCTCGTGAGACCCCTGGTAGACTTGGATCGCACAGAAGAGGTTTTCTTGTTGGTATCCGGGGCCGAAACGGGGGGATGATTGCTGAACCGTGTTCTATCTGCGCTACCTGTTGTTGATATTTGCCGTAACACTCCTGGAGGCTACGGTGGTCCCCCGCATCTCCATCGGGGGTATCCGTCCTGACATTGGTTTCGCGCTAGTCATCTACGCTGGTCTCTCGGGTGGCATGAAGGGCGGGCTGCTGGTCGGTTTCGTCGTGGGGCTATTGCGCGGTTGCGCGGACCCTGGATGGCTGGGGCTTGAGTCGTTGCTGCTAGCTGGTGTCGGGTTCGCCGCAGGCTCCACCGCGCGCAGTGTCAATCGCGGCAATCCGCTAGTGCAGACGATCCTGCTGGCCCTGCTCCTCCTGGGACACGATTTGATTCGGGCCCTGGTGATAACCTCTGGGGCCCCGGGTCGTGCGCTGCTGTACTGGCTGCGCGTCTCGCCTGCCACGGCTCTCTACACAGCGCTTCTAGTCCCGGGGGTGGTCGCCTTGATGCCCCGAGTATTTCTGGAGGATTGGCGGTGCCACTCTCCGAGAAAGTAGGCCAGCAGCGCGTGCGCATCTTATGCCTCTCGCTCTTGGTCATTGCCTTGCTGTTGCTGCTGGCTGGACGCCTTTTCTATTTGCAGATCATGCAGGGGCACACTTATGCCGAGCAAGCGCTCAAGAATATGGTGCGCCCGGAAAGGATTCCAGCACAGCGCGGCAGGATCTACGATCGCGAGGGCCGACTGCTGGCAGGCAGCCGCGTTGGATTCAACCTCAACCTGGAGGCTGGACATCCGGCCTACCGGGATCAGAGACGGTTGCGCGGGGCGGTCGAGGAGGTCGCGGCGATTCTGGGCAGGGATGCGGACGTTTTGGAGCAGCGGGCGCTGCGCTACAGGCGCATGTTCGAGCCGCTGCTGATCGCGCGAGACATGCAAATATCCGCCTTGGCGCCTTTCTTCGAGCGGCTCTACCCGATACAGGGAATCACGCGCAGCAGCATCCCGGTGCGCTGGTACCCAAACGGAGACCTGGCTGCGCATGTACTGGGCCATGTGGGCGTCATCGAGGAGGAGGAGTTGGAAAAGGCGGGGGATCTGCGCTTCCGCAGGGGGGTTTTCCTAGGCCGCTCGGGCATCGAGTTCCAGTACGAAACCATGCTGCACGGGACCGACGGCGAGACCTCTGTAGAGGTCGATGCTGTTGGGCGCACAACTGATCTGTTTTCCGACCTCCCGCCCAAGCCTGCCAAACCAGGCAGCGATCTCTACCTCACCCTGGATGCGCGGCTGCAGCGCGTGGCCGAGGACGCGCTCCGGAAAGCCCAGCCGCACGGGGAAGAAGGTAGTGCCCCCGTGCGGGGGTCACTGGTTGCCTTGGACCCATGGACTGGGGAGGTACTTGTCTGCGCAAGCAGTCCGGGGTTCGATCCGAACGACTTCGCCCATGGGCTTACACCGGCGCAGTGGAAAGCCCTGAATGACGAGACCCATCCGCTGCTCAATCGGGTGATTCAGGCTGCCTATCCGCCTGGTTCTACGTTCAAAGTAGTCACCGCGCTGGCAGGCCTGGATGAGGGCATCGTGAGTGGGGAGATG
>JAGMDA010000420.1 GCA_023128935.1 Candidatus Eiseniibacteriota bacterium
CTAGCGTGAGTTTCCTAGTTACGATCCAGGAAATCCCATAACACGCGCAGACACTGTGAATTAGGAGTTCCGGGAACCTATGACCTACATAGCCCGGTACTTCTTGAGGCCCAGCGATCGGTAGAGCGTCTTCTGCAGGCGGTTCATCTCTCCGAGGGTCAGGCAAACCGGATCTCCGGCAACCTGGTTCTTGGGATAGAAGGTGGCTACCTCGGTTATCGAAACCAGGTTCTCCATCATCTTGGGAATGCTGATCTCGAATCCCTTTCGAGACAACTCACGCTGCAACAACGAAGTGATCGTCAGTGCAAGCACGCAGTAGAACGCATGAACCCGGATCTTTTCATCTGTCCAGTGGAATCGTGGTTTCCAAGAAACGAAGACTGGGTGCTTCATTTGCTTGAAAGCATCCTCTACTCGATATTGTCCCCGATAGGCAGCAACGATTCTCTCGTTGCCCCACCGGTTGTTATCCGTGAAGAGAATGGTCTTCCCGAACTGTCTGCGGTGCAGCCGGGCTACGGCGGCCGTATTGGTGTTGAAGCTCAAGGTTACATGTCCCCGACGTTCACGCACATCCACATCGAATAGCTCAGAGTGGTATTGCCACGAGAGAATCCGGTCAACCTGCCGTTGGACCGAAGCGAGGGTTGGCTTGCGCCCACGTGTGACTTTACCGCTTGCGCGCCTGGCCAGTCGATATTTGAGGGCGCGTAGTTCTCGGCGCTTCTTCTGCAACTGCCATCCCAACCCCCGGACCTGCGCATCGAAGAGGTTTTCGTTGAAGGTGACCACGATGGTGCGTTTCTGCCCGAAGACGGTCTTGCTGGTGCGGTAGGCCGATACATCCTCGAAGCGGCTCCCTTTCAGCGGCGCATACTTGCTGCGAGGCACCTTGAGCAGATCCGGGTGATGGGAAGGAACCAGCGATCCAACGAAGTGGAGCTGACTGGCGTCAAGGCGCTGGATGTTCTCGTCCGAGTTGTTCCCTTTGTCGAAAACCAGCGTGACCCGTTCACATTGACCTGCAATGGCCCGGTGGCGCTCAATGAGTTCGTCGACCACCGAGCCGAACGATGTCGGATCGTTGATGTTGCCTCCGTACAGGGCGTGGAACAATGGGATATGGAACTCCTCGGTCACCATCAGGGCCAGGCTCACCTGACGAAGGTCGTTACGCTTCTGCTTGTTATTGCCCCTTTGGGCCAGCTCGCTCTTGGTGCGGGTGTTGATGTAGGTATAGAAGTTCGTGGCATCATAGACGAGACGCCGCAGATCTAGTTTGAACTCCTTGACCAGATGGGCGGTCAAGTCGGTTTCGATCGCTCTGATTCTCTCCTTGTTCAGAAACCCCATGTGATCCCAGAAGCGCTGGCTGGTCAGCATTTGCTTCTCTGCCGGAATCAATCTGCGTAGGGCCGTCGTCTCGAACCATTCCCCAAAGGCGCGCTTGCTGGTGGGGGCTACTGCCCGGTTGATGGCCGCCAGCTCCATGTATGTCCCTACCGAAAGCCCTTGGTCACGCTTCGACGCATGGCGGTCGACGATCTCGCGCAGCTTCAGACGCTGAGACATGTCAAAGCAGGCGGCTACCGCGCCAAACTCAGCCAGAACCGTCTTCTTCGGTTCGGGCACCTTCGGCTTGCCGGTCATGGCCTCAACGATCGCGTCGGCCTTGCCGAGGTATTTCTGCCAGACGATCTTCGGCTTTCCATCGACCCAGGCGCACTCGCGAGCGTACCAGTAGGTGTGTCCGCGCACTTTCTTCTTTGTGAGGCTTGCCATGCGTTAGGTCATAGCATAATCGCCACCGGTCGTCAAGAAACGTTTCATTGCCTGTAATTATCCTGATCTGATAGGGATTATGGCAGTTACAAGTCCGGGGCACATGCGCCAGTGTTTCATCCATGTTAGGTCATAGGTATCAAGCCCGAAATGGAGGCGGATTCCCTCTCCCTGGCTGGGCCTGCAGTTGG
>JAGMDA010000421.1 GCA_023128935.1 Candidatus Eiseniibacteriota bacterium
AGGCTCGGCTACTGTCAGACCGGCACAGGGGTTCGCATTGCTTCGATCTGCAAGCATACCGGGAAAGAAATGGGGCTATGTGAAAAAAACCATAGGAGCTACAGTGTCTTTCTTACTTGCTGCAACACGTGGTGTATCTACTGCCAGAACGACCAGATTAGTCGTAACGAGGGAGCGGTTGTTGGCCAACGATTCACGATTGATGAAGTCATCTCCCGAATCGAGAGAATCCTCGCTCGCGGGATCAGAACCGTCGGGTTCGTCTCCCCATCACCGTCATTCTGCAGATGAGAGCGATCATCGCTTCCTGGCAAACAGAGAACGGAGGTGGAAGCAAAAATGAAGGGCGGGGACACATATCCAACCCCGAATCGGGGGATTCTACCTACCTTTGACACTTACAAAGAGAAGAATTCCGTAATAAATACTTATTTACATGGTGCTATGGTGATATGTTGTCTTATAACTCTTAAGTCAATAACTGCTTTTATACTGGTTTTTCTTTCAGCGTGCACCTTATGGGGGCAAACTGCCCCTGACCACCCTAAGGTGGAAGACGTATTGGAGGAACTCTTTCAGAGTGTAGAGCAAGGCGGTCAGCAAGGGCTCTCTCATATGGGCATCCAGTTACAAGAGGGGAAAGTACGATCTGTTATTGAAGTAGTCGGTGGGGCTGTGAATGTTCACGAACTGGTGCCGTCTCTCATAGCGCTTGGAGCGCGGGTCGAGTCGACGGCCTCTGGGTTGATCAAAGCATTACTGCCCCTCGAACAACTGGACAAGATAGCCGACCTCCCTAAAGTGAGATATGTGCGACGCCCATACGCACCGTTTGTGGCACAAGGCCGCATGGAGACCAGATCTGCTGGTGCTGATCCTATTGTTTCCGAAGCAATATCGGCAGTGGGTGGTACGCTTTTTCACAGTGCCAACCTCCTTGGTTATGGAATCCGTGTAGCCGTGATTGACGTAGGATTCGCATCCCTTTCCTATGCAGAGGCTGCAGGAGAGTTACCCGCTGGGATCATCGCGGAGATAAAGGATTACACCGACGGGGGGGGGCAGTCAGCAACCGCACACGGTACAGCAATCGCCGAAATCGTCCATGACATGGCTCCCAGAGCAATGCTCTACCTGATGAAAATCGGTGATGAAGTGGACCTGGCGAATGCTGTGGCAGATTGCATAGCGCAAGATGTGGATATCGTCGTTCACTCAGCAGCCTGGTTCAACACCAATTTTGGCGATGGCACCGGAGTTGTAGCCAAGACCGTAGATCGCGCTATTGAAGCAGGAATCCTGTGGGTGAACGCCGCGGGGAACATGGCACAGCAGCATTGGTTGGGGCCTTGCCGGGATACAAATGGAAACGGATGGGTCGAGTTCATGGACGGCAGTGAGGCGTTACAAGTAAAGGTTGCAGAAGCTAATGATATACAGGTGTTCCTGACGTGGGACGATTGGCCGGCGGCGACCCAGGATCTTGACCTCTTCCTTCTTGATAGCGCAGGCAATGTACTAAGCGTGTCACAGAATCGGCAGG
>JAGMDA010000422.1 GCA_023128935.1 Candidatus Eiseniibacteriota bacterium
ACTACTATTTTCGAATCCAGAAAGCTCCGCCGGATATTGATGCAGGTTTTGGGGTAGGGATCAAGATGCGCTGAAAGTCGCAGGGTTAGGCTATGGGACGTTCATATCCCCAGGGAATTCCGGGACACCATGCTTAATTGTGCGCTTTGAGCCGTCCTGGCCCGGCTTCCCAGGCTTCAGAGCGCCGCCAAGGGACGCGCTCGAGCTTTTCGATGAAGCTGTCACCGCCGGGCCGGCGGCCGGTGCGTTCGTGGCGGCGGAGTTGGTGGGCCCCGTGCCACAACCCGTGTCAGTCTCACCGTGGCCGAAGTATGCTCTCACGCACGGCACAGGTCAAGAGATAAACTATAGTGGCCAGGTCTCCGAGGACACGAGCACGGTCCAGGCCCGCGAGCTGCATCGCACCCCGGCGCGCTTCGAGCAGGACTGGCTGTGCTCCCTGCGGTTCTGAACTTGCTCTCCCTTGGTGCGCCGCAGGCCCGAGTTAGGTATGGTGCTCCCAGAACTGGTGTTAGGTATGGTGTCCCCAGAACTCAGGGTAGATCGCCGCACCAGACCTCAATGGAATCCTTGGCCGAGGTTGTTTATGGGTCAACCGCTCCGCCTGCCGCTACTCTCCGACCTCCTTCTCGTTGCCTCCGGGCTTCTTGGCTTCGGCAAGCCGCTTCTGCAAATCATCAACCTGCTTCTGTAGCTGCTCGACCCGCTGTTTGAGCTCGCCGTTTTCTTTCTGGAGCTGAGCCGCCTTCCGGTCCACCTCCTGGCGCGCCTGCTCGGCCTTCTGGGCGGCCTGCTTGGCGGCAGCGAGATCCTGCTTGATCTTGGCCAACTGGTGCTTCACGCTGGGTAGTTGCTCGGCCTCCTTTCCGAGGCGCGCTACCTCGGCTTCGAGAGTCTTGACCTTCGCCTGCAGTTCCTCATTTTGCGTCTCGGCCTTGACTAGGTCCGCCTGGACCTCCGCCAGTTCCGTCACCTTGGCTTGGTACTTCGACTGCGCCACGCAGCCACTCAAGACCAGAGCTAGGACCAGAGCAGCCACGGACAGTGCAGTGCGTTTGAGCGCGGTCACTTTTCCACCCTCCTTGCGTTTTTGGTTCTCCTACCGAGTGCCTTCGATATACCCCGTCGGGGAGCTCCAACGGTGCCTTGCTCAGGGGCTCATGGTGTTGCCGCTCTCGTTTGCCTCCGCCTCCGCCAGCTCGCACACCGTCTCGTGCTTGTCCCTGCCGCCCAAACGGCGTGTCCGGGCCAGGCAATCTACGGTCACGGCACCAGGCGCCTACGGCCGCATAGGTATCGGGCCCAATCCGGCCTGACGTCTATCTCCTCTAATACTATTTCCGGGCCTTCCGCAATGGGAGCCGAATCTATTCCCATCTGATCCGGGCTGTGTCTGTTTCACTTACCGCGCGCTCTGCCCGGGTACGAGCGGCGGTATAGGCTCATAGGGCTCGGTGCTCTCCCCCCAGGGGTAGAAATCGAGATCGTTCTCGATCCCATCGCCATCTATATCCGGATCCTGGTCGTTCGGCTTGCCATCACCGTCCATGTCGTCATCTTCCGAGTTCTCTTGGCCGTCACCGTCAATGTCCTCGTCCATGAAGTTGGGGATTCCATCGCCGTCCGCGTCGGGCAGAGCCTCATCGGACGGATCGGAGGAGCGCCCTGATTGCCCCAGGCGCTGGCGCGACGTGTTGCCGGGAACGGCTGTATCACCGGATAGGTCAATTTCATCGAGCTCGTACTCCGGCCTCAGGTCAATCTCATCGAGCTCGTACCCCTCGCCGTTTCCATCCCCGTTCTCGCCGCCAGAGGGATCGGGCGCAGGCGGGGCGTCCGGGTTTCCGGCGAAGCTGAAGGCCATTGGCCCTGCCGGCGAGCTTTCCCTCCCCGCGCC
>JAGMDA010000423.1 GCA_023128935.1 Candidatus Eiseniibacteriota bacterium
TGTCAGCAGTGTGAAGGTGCGCGCTGATTCACCCAGGTCCATGCCCAGTTGGAGCATGCCGATCGCAAACCCGCCAATGATGTTGAGCAGGGTAATGATGATGCCGGCCACCGCATCCCCGCGCACGAACTTCGATGCTCCGTCCATGGCCCCATAGAAGTCCGCTTGCCGCGAGATGTCGGCCCGCCGCTTGCGGGCTTCATTTTCATCGACGAGCCCGGCATTCAGATCGGCGTCAATGGCCATCTGCTTGCCTGGCATCGCATCCAGCGTGAAGCGGGCGGCCACCTCTGCGATCCGCTGCGCGCCCTTGGTGATCACGAGGAACTGGATCACAATGAGGATGATGAAGGCCACGAGCCCCACGGCGTAATTGCCGCCTACTACGAAGTTGCCAAAGGCGCCAATCACCTTGCCCCCATAGCCATGGAGCAAGATCTGGCGCGTGGTGGCCACATTGAGCGAGAGCCGGAAGAGTGTGGCCAGAAGCAAGACGCTCGGGAACGCATTGAACATGAGCGGCTGCCTGACATAGATGGTCAAGGACAGGGTGATCAATGCGAAGGCCAGATTCGTGATCAGGAGCATGTCGAGCATAGCAGGCGGGACCGGCACGATCATCACGCCCAGGATCAGCAGCACCCCGGCCGCCAGGACGAAGTCCGCCCCCTGCTTCAGCCCCACTTTCACCATCGTCTCCTGTTATCTCCCCTTGTGGTCCGGCCACCTCTGGCGACACTGTGCGCCGGTCGGAGGCATCACTTGAGCCGCCTACAGCGGCGCTCCCACGCTTTGCGGCCAGTGAGCCCGGCGCTGCTTCAACCGGTAGATATAGGCCAGCAGCTCTGCTATGGCCCTGAACAACGCCACAGGAACCTCGGCGTCGATCTCCACCTTGAACAACATCCGGGCCAGCGGCGGATCCTCCACAATGGGAACATCATGCTGAGCCGCCAGCTCTCGGATCCGGTCCGCCAGTAGCCGGGCACCCTTGGCCACCACCTTGGGGGCCCTCATTGTGGCCCTGTTGTAGCGCAGGGCGACGGCCAAACGCGTCGGGTTCGTTACCACCACATTGGCCGTCTTGATCTCGTCCATCATCCTGTGCCGGACGAGCTCGCGCTGAGCGGTGCGCACCCGCGCCTTGACGTGCGGGTCCCCTTCGGTTTGCCGCAGTTCCTCTTGGAGCTCCTTGTGGCTCATCCGGATGCTCTTCTCGTACTCCCAACGCTGGAAGGCGTAGTCGAAGATCGCGATGAACAGGATGGCGAGCACCACTCGCAATCCGAGCTTGAGGGCCACGGTGGCCGCATAGCCATAGACGGGAAGTGGCGGGCCACCGAACATGGCCGTCAGGCGCGGAATCTCGCTGCGCAGGGTCAACCACGCGATCAGGGCAATCAGCGCGATCTTGAAGAGCGACTTGATCAGTTCCACTCCGCTCTGCTTGGAAAAGAGCCGCGAGAAGCCGCGGGTTGGGCTGATGGCATCCAGCTTGGGTGCCAGCGACTTCCAGCTGGGAACAAAGCCGACCTGGGCGAAATTGACCAGCAGGCCGACACCCATAATGCCCAGCGCTACGGGGGCCAGTATCAGGAGTAGGTGCGGGATACCACCAGCGAAGTAGCCGATGAGCAGGCCCGGTCCCAATTCGATTTGGCTGCTCCCTCCGAGCAACTTCCGGGCGATGCTCGCCAGGCGCTCGAGCATGAAGGGTCCGGTCAAGGCCAACAGGCCCAATCCCGAGAGCAGAACGAACGCGGAGTTGATCTCCTGGCTCCGGGCAACCTTGCCCTCTTCACGAGCCTGCTTGCGGCGCCGTTGTGTCGCCGGTTGCGTTCTCTCTTGAAAGGACTCGTCTGCCATCCCTTGCCTCCATTAGTCCGCCAGCGGAGCCGTTCCTACGGCCTGGGCCGCAATGACTACTGCAACCTACATGCCACTGAGGAGTGCAAGCAGATCCCTCTCAAGTCCGGTGGTAAGGCCCTGGACGGTTCTGAAGAAATGCGGGATAGTTAGCGAGATTCCGAGCAACCCGAGCCCAATCTTGATCGGGAATCCGACAATGAAGATGTTCATCTGCGGCACGGTCCGGGCGACAAATCCCATGGCAGCATCGGCCAGAAACAGCACAGCGATGATGGGCCCCCCTACGGACATGGCCGTGACAAAAACGCTGCCCGCCATAGCGACCAGTTGCCCGGCCAGTCCCGCACTGAATGCCACGCCCCCCAGCGGGATCAACCTCAAACTGGTGCCCAGCGCCTGTAGTAGAAGGTGATGACCGTCCAAGAGCAGGAACAATGTCACGGCCAGGATGTCATAGAAGCGGGCGATAATCGGAACGTGCTGTTCGCCCCCCCTGGCGCCCATCACGTTCACGATGCCGAACCCCATCTGCATCCCCATGAGGCTACCCGCCAGCCGGATCCCTACGAAGGGCAGTGAAGCACCAAAGGCCAGGACAATACCCATGAAAGTCTCTCCCGCCACCGCCAGGGCAAAGCCGGCCAGATCGGCAGGCGGGGAAACGGGGGTTTGGGAAGCCATTGTGAAGAGTGCGATTGCCGTCGTAACGCCCAACAGAATCTTCACTTGGGCCGGGAGGTTCCGCTGGGCGAAGATCGGTCCGGCCACATAGAAGCCCATACAGCGGACGAGTAGCAGGCCGAAGAGTTCGGCACCTCCGACGGTCAGCGGCCACATCTGCCCCTCCGTGTCACTGCATTGCCGCCAGGTTTCCAAGTATGTGGCTGCTAAAATCCATGAGCTTGTTCACCATCCAGGGCAAGAAGACGAACAGGCTGAGCACGACAGCCAAGATCTTGGGAATGAATGTCAGTGTCATCTCATGCACCTGTGTTACGGCCTGAAAGATCGAGATGATGAGTCCGGCCACCAGGCCGCAGAACAGCATCGGCCCAGCGAGCAAAAGGGCCAGCAGGACCGCCTGCTGGAAGAGGGCAATGGCATCGGTGGCCGTCATACTTCCACCTCCAGATCCTGCGCCCCAAGGCCCTCGGGGC
>JAGMDA010000424.1 GCA_023128935.1 Candidatus Eiseniibacteriota bacterium
GCTATGCTGATGATACCTAAGTTCGCGGAGCCGGATCCGGTCGGTGTGTTCAAGGGGAAAGAGAAGCACTTTTCTACCAGACTCCCCGACGGCGAGACGATCCCTGAACCTGCGACGGACGAACTGTCCATCGCCGTTGCGATGTACCTGAAGCTCAAGAAGCTGTCGAGGGACTACGGCTTCACACCGATGGTCTGTGATCTGGAGGTGGCCTGTGGAACGAACGACTCCGCGCCCAGCGACTAGGGAGCGCATGAAGAACCGGATGGCGAAGGTCGCACAGCTTCGCACCGACATTGTCGCCGCTGACAGCGACGGCGACTACGAGACGGCGAACGATCTGCGCGAGGAGCTACGGAAGACCGTGCGCGAACACACGCTCGTAAAGTAGGAGGATCTATGATGGTCATACAGGGAAAGATCACAACGACGCTGGGAGTCGTCTACGTCCTAGCCGAGAAGATAGGCAAGGACGGGAAGACGTACTGGTATATGAGCAAGGCCGGAACTGACAAGCGGTACAGCATCCATCACCGTGCCTGTGGTGAGTGCGGGGCGGAGGTTCTGGTCTGCAACTGCAACTCGTTCTTCTGGAAGGGCGAGTGTAAACACATCAGGATGTTCAATGAGATCAGAGCGAAGGTGGTGGCTGCGGAGTGATACTTCTGAAGTTCGAGATCTTCGGCAACCAAGACGATCCGTTGGGCAATCCGATCCCTTACACAAGGACGACAGCGAGGGCGAAGTTTCGGCTGAGGACGAAGGCAGGCAGGCCGACGCAGTACGCTCGCTATGTGGCATTCAAGTCGCACATCCTGCGATCGCTCTCACGCGAGGACGAGCGGCACCTGATCCAAGAGATCTGGCCGCTGATCGCGGCGGAGCGCTACCAGTTCTTCCTCGACTGCCAGATTCAGTTCAGGGGCACTCGCTACGGTGACGTCGACAACATCATGAAGGGACTGCTGGATGCTCTCTTTCCACCAAAGCGCAAGAAGGGCCATAGCGGCCCCGGTGATGCTCTGCTCAGAGGGCGCCCCGTAACCGTGCGGGACGGCCAAGACTGTGGCTGGATGAAGTGTGTTCTCCTCGGTCCGTTCCCCCGCGACGAGTGGCCGAAAGTTCCGATCCACATCTACGAGGAACTCGATGCACACGTCAAGTGACAGAAACGCTCCTGACATCCGGAAGGTCGCGCAGGTAGAGCTTGCGCGTATCTTCGGCGACATCCCCGACGGGCAGGACGATCGCTGGCGTGTCAAGCCTGTGACATCACGCGAGTTCTTCGAGACGTTCATCGGCGAACCGCTCTTCCCGAAACAGCAGGAACTCTGCGATGCGCTCTTGGGCGGCGATCCGCTCGTCTGGGACGAGACATTCGACGAGGCCGACTGCTTCTGGGGCAAGGGATCCGGCAAGGATCTGACCGTCGCGAAGATCATGGCCTACATCGTCTACCGTTTGCTCTGCCTCCACGATCCTCAGGCCTTTCTCGGCGTTGGCAAGGGCGACCAGATCGATCTCGTCAACGTCTGCGTGAACGCGAAACTCGCCAAGGACGTCTTCTTCAAGAAGCTCAAGGTCACGATCAGGAACACCGTCAATCCGAAGACGAAGAAGAACTGGTTCGAGGAGCGCGGCACGAACCTGAAGGAGGGCAAGGGGATCCAGTCGACCGAGATCCGCTTCCCGCTCGGCATCACGTGCCACTCCCTGAACAGCGAGAGCTACTCCGGCGAAGGTATGTCGATCCTCTTCGGGGTCATGGACGAGGTCGGATCCTTCCCGATTGTCGAGGGCATGAAGCTCTACAAGGCGATCCGGTCGAGTATCAAGTCAAGGTTCCCGAAGCTGGGGAAACTCGTTCTCCTGTCCTACAAGTATCACGAGAACGACCTGATGATGATCCAGTATCGAGCAGGGAAGAAGGATCCCAAGACCTTCACCTCGAAGGGTGCGACGTGGGAGATCCGGCTCAACATCAGCCGTGAGGATCTCGCAGGTGAGTACGTGCGCGATCCGGAGAACGCAAGGCGGGTCTACGAGTGCGAAGGCGAATCCTCGGAAGAGGGCTACATCAGGCGCAAGGAAGCGATCACCGCGATCATCGGGAAAGGCCATGAGAATCCGATCGTGGGCGGCCACACGACCGTGCGGAATATCAACTCGCTGGTCTTCCATGATTGGTTCAGAGGTGCCGAGAACAGGGTCTACGTCGCACACGTGGATCTGGCGCTCGGCAAGACGACGAAACGTGGCGATGCGGCTGGCTTTATGTTGGCGCATCCTGCGGCGATGTTCACGTCGCTGGATCAGGGGGCGGTCGACGAACTCCATCGGCTGGGGATCGACGCTTCCGCTAACATGGACAGTGAACCTGAAGCGCCAGTCAAGGGCATCGAGATTGACTTGGCTCTTCAGATCGTCGCGCCGTCGGGCGGCGAGATCATCTTTGGCGACATCAGGAATCTGATCTACACGCTGAAGGAACGGCTCGGCTTCAACCTTGCGTTCGTGAGCTACGACGGCTTCGAGAGCAAGGACAGTGTCCAGCAGATCCAATCCCACGGGATCGCCTGTGACAAAGTAAGCGTTGACACTAGCCTTGTTCCATACGATACACTCAAGTCACTTCTCTATCAGGGCCTCTTCAAGGGCTACCATCACCCGACTCTGATCCGCGAACTCTGGGAACTGCTTGAGCGGAACGGCAAGATCGATCATCCAGAGTACAGCTACCGACGACAGGAAGAGGAAGGGATCAACAGAGGGAGCAAGGACGTCGCTGACTGTGCGGCGGCAATCGCGTCGAAGATTGTGCCTGACATTCCGCTCCAGCCGGGCGTGTTCTTCGGTAGCATGTGAGGGGTCAAATGGCCGAAGTGAAGAAGAGAGAGAAACGCTCGATGGTCAATGGCAAGAAGACGATCGACGAGCAGTTCCGTGGCAAGCACGGAAAAGACTGCACGTGCCCGGCCTGCAAGGAGAAGAAAGAGGCCAAGCGGATCA
>JAGMDA010000425.1 GCA_023128935.1 Candidatus Eiseniibacteriota bacterium
CTAAGCCCATCTTGACCACTCCTGTAGTTCTGGGATCACGTAAAACGTAATCAAATAAGGTTGGTAGGGGATTTTGCGCCGCTTGTTGTATATACGTAATAGTTTGCTATTGACATCTCTGAGAGCGCGTGCTATACGCTTAGGCAACTAATAATGGTATATACACAAGGAGTCTCCGTGCACCTCCGGCGAGTCTCATCGAAAGTCAAAGGCAGGACCTACAGCTACGCCCAGCTCGTCGAGAGCTTTCGGCGCGAGGACGGCAAACCAGCGGTCCGCGTCCTCAAGCATCTCGGCAAGCTCAGCGATGAAGTCTTTGACGCTTTTCGCACCGCCCTCGAAGCAGGCCGCAGTGGAGATGCCATCATCACTCGCTCCGAGGTCGCGGAGCTACTGTCGGGTTCCACTCTCGCGAATCTGCGTTACCTCGACTTGGCCGTTCTGATCGACTGCTGGTCTCAGTGGGGGCTTTCCGTCCTGCTCGATGGACTCGCGGAGAAGCAGACGATGAAGATCCCCCTGTCGGAAGTCGCCCTTGCGCTCGCATTGCAGCGATGTTGCGCGCCGGGCTCGAAGCTCAAAGCCACGCGATGGGTACCGACAACCGCGCTTCCCAAGCTGCGCGGTTTTGACGTCTCAGCTTTCCACGGCAGTCGGATTCACCGGGCTCTTCAGAGTCTCTTCGCTATCACCGCGACGCTGCAAGAGCGCCTTTGTGAAAAGTACGCTGGCACCGATGGCCGGCACGCGGTGCTGTTCATGGACGTCACCGACACCTACTTCGAAGGCATGGGCTGCTCCATGGCAGAGCAGACACGCACCAAGACCGAGATGCCCCACAAGCGTTGTCTCAGCATTGTTCTTTTGGCGAATGAGCACGGGTACCCCATGCGCTGGAAGGTCGTCGGCGGTAAGACCAAGGACTGGGACGCGATGGGGGGACTGCTCGAAGACATCGGCAAGGTCGAGTGGCTGGACCAAACGCCGGTGGTCTTCGACCGCGCGATGGGAAATCAAAAGACAGTTGCCGCGCTCAAGGCAGCCGGGACGTTGCACTTCCTGACGGCCGCCCATATCACGGCTATCGAATCCTACACCAAGGGCATTCCCTTCGTAGCGGTGCGCGACACCAAGCTCGAGGGCACGGATGGATCCTACGAACAAGACATCCAGCGTGTCGCACAAAGGGCGCGAGACGCCCAGTTCGAGGAGGTTCATTCTCGGCTATTTGCCATCGATCTCGGTGTCGCGGTTCCGGTCTCGGAGCAAGAGACGAAAACCGACGACACATCGACTCGCAACAGGCGAGGACGCCCTGGGCAAGCGGCCAAGCACCTGCGGCAAGCGCGCCTCGTTCGAAACGAGATGGAGGCAGACAGAGCCCTTCACTTGAAAGACATCGCGGCCCAATTGGGCGTCACTCCCAAACACCTGACCAATCAGCTTTCCCTGCTCGAGCTATCGCCTGTGGTTCAGGAGCGCATTCTGAAGTGGGATGATCGGTTTCCCTTCGGTGAGAAGTACCTGCGTTCCTTGTTGGGCTTGCCGCCCGAGGAGCAGCTCGCCATCCTCGATGAAAAACTCACCGAGCACAGGAAGGCATCCTTGCGCAAGAAGCAGTCAAGGGACGGCGATGACAAGGTGACCATTGGACCCCTACGCTTGGTCGCCTACTTCAACCCGCAGCTCTTCGTGGACATTAGGCGGCGCACCGTCGAGCACTGCGAAAAACTCAAGCGGCATGTCGAGGCTTTCAACAAAGATCTGGCAGAGGCCAAGCGCAGCCGCGACTACGACGTGACCTACCGCAGATTCGCTCGCGAGGTCGAGCGGCTCGGCTACCTCGACCTCTTCGCCATCGAGCTGACTCCCATTTCGATCACGTCCAAGACCGGGCGAATCATCTCCTCGTTTCAAGGCAGTATTACTCGCAACGAAGAAGCCTGGAAACGACGCCGACGCTACGACGGATTCGTCCTACTACTCGGGCACCCCGAGCTAACCCACACGGCCCGGCAGCTCGTGGACTTCTACCGAATCAAAGACACCGTCGAAAAGGACTTCCAGACAATCAAGAGCTGCATCGAGCTGCGTCCCATCTACAGCTACACCGATCCCAAAGTCCAAGCCCATGTCACAATCTGCATGCTCGCGCTCTTACTTCAGCGCACCCTCGAACGCAGGCTGCGCTCGGCAGGACAGCCCATGACCGCTCCGGCCTGTATCGACGTGCTCAGAACCTGTCACCTCAACCAGCGCCGCGCCGACGGAGAGCCCCTGTACGACGTTACCCAGCTCAGCACGGCGCAAAGCGAAATCCTGGCGGCTCTGGGGCTCGAGCACCTCGCCGACGAGAAGTCCCTGTGCGTCCGGCTCTCCACCCCGGGTCCCGCGCTGCCTTCCACGGCTACCGCAAGACGAGGAAGGCGAGCGCGCCGGCAGTCAGAATAAAGTCCCCGATTACCCCTCGATATCGCGGCTTATGTATCTACGCGCAGCTCTATCTCCTTGTATGATAGGGTCTTGAATCTAGGGTGGTCAAGATGGGCCTAAG
>JAGMDA010000426.1 GCA_023128935.1 Candidatus Eiseniibacteriota bacterium
TTGAGCAAGGGGGCTGCCTAGCTGCGCGCATCTCACACCGCACTGCGCAGCAGTCCAACTGCAGGAATGTTGGCACCAAAGTGGGAGGATATGAAACCGATGCGAGATACCGCATCTCTTCTGAAGCTGACATCGAGCCCGATTCCCCCGAATCTGGGGCCAGATGAGTTACAGAAGGCCGAAGCGCTGCGCAAGTACGCCCCGCTGGTCAAGTACGTCGTGGATCGGATCGCCAGCAGCCTGCCCAAGTCGATCGAGAAGGACGATCTGATCAACACTGCGGTTATCGGTCTCTTCGACGCGCTGGAGAAGTATGACGAAGGCCGTGGGACAAAGTTTGAAACCTACGCTATCTGGCGGATCAGGGGAGCGGTGCTGGACGAGCTCAGGTCAATGGACTGGGCCAGTAGGACTACCCGGCGCAAGGCGCGCGAGGTGGAGAAAACGTGCCGCTTCCTTGACCAGAAGCTCGGTCGCGCCGCAACGGAGCGGGAGATCGCCAAGGAGATGAAGCTGCCGGTAAGCGAATATGTCCGACTGCTTGAGGAGGTTCGGGGAGCAGCGCTGCTGAGCTTGGATCAGACCGTGTCAGTGGACGAAGAGCACGATCTGGCCGGCTTGGCGGAACTGATCGAGGACACGACAGCGCGTAATGCGCTCGAGGTGATCGAGGATGCGGAATCCCGAGATCTGCTCCTCGAGGCGATCAACAGCCTCTCGGAACAGGAGCGCCTCGTCGTGGCGCTCTATTACTACGAAGAGATGACCCTCAAGGAGATTGGCGAGACGCTGGGCATCTCGGAATCGAGGGTTTCGCAGATCCATACCAAGTCGGTTTCCAGGCTGCGGGCCCGGATGATGAAGCTGCAGCTAGTCGCTTGAGGCAGCCGCGGTAGCAAATCCGCCCAGCCGCGAGGAGACCGCTGGCAGGTGCGCGCTGTGCGCGGGGGAGGCGACGATGGGGGACGTCTCCAATCTAAACCAGGTGTTGTCACAGACAGAGATAATCGAGCGGATCCAAGAGGGCGCCAAGCGGCGGGGGGAGATCGAGCAGCAGCAGAAAACCCGCGAGGTGGTCGACAAGGTGGACATCCAGGGCCGGCAGGTGGACGAGACACCCGAGTCAAGGGAGAAAAAGGTGGATCCGGAAGGCAAGGACAAAGAGCGGGAAGGTTCCAGGAAAGGCGAGGAGCACAGGGCACAGGATCAGCCGTCCGGGGCTCCTACTTCTGAAAGAGAAACTGATTCGTTGACCGAAGAAGAGGGCAAAGGGCGCGTCATCGACCTCGAGGCATGACCGGCCCACTGGGGAAGGGAGTCTGAAGTGGCTCAGTCAAACCGTCGCAGGAGGTTCCTCAATATCGTGATCCTGATTACTCTGATCGGGATCGCAATTGGGATGGCGCCGACTCTCAAGCAGTACTTAGGGGGGGTATCCAGCCAACAGGCAACCAATCTGGGGCCTACGGGTTGGGTGGATGCCCCGATCGGGACCAGTCGGCAGTTGCAAGACGGGCCTCAGGAGACGGATGCGTCTGGACTGGCTGCCTCACGCCCGTCTGGGCAGAGGCTGGCTGACCAGGGCTCTCGCGTCCCGGGGGAAGCGCCCCTTGATCGCCATGTGGAGCAAGCACAGGTCATCCGCGAAGAACTGGCCAGGCGGGAGCGCTCGGTGGCCGTCCGTGAAGAAGTCCTCCGGCGGCAAGTGCTTGAGGAATTCTGGCAGCGTCAGGCGGCGGCCTCTGCTGCCACGATTGCCGTTGCACTGCTCCTGGTCGTATTGGTTGCCCGCAGAATGGGAGATTGGACGGGGTTCTCCAAGCGGCTCCAGAACGAGGAGTCGCGCATGAGGAACCTCCAGCTCTCAGTGATTGGCGCTCTCGAGGAGTTCGAATCTGAGGTAGCGGCTGCGCGAGCGTGGGCGGCCGCGGAAGCGCGAGCCCGACGTCCAGTGGGGGACGGAGCTCTCCAAGTTGGGGGCCAGGAGGCCCGCGATCCATTCGAAGCGCAGGTCTCCGAGGCCGCCGGGACAAATGCTGGCGAGCGCCTTTTCCCCAAACCAGTGATCTCTCAAGTCGCAGCGGTCGCTGAGCAACGCGCGGTTGAGGCAATGACCCCGGGGCCCGAACCGCCACGTGGAAAGGCTGGGGCCGGTGGATCATTTGAAGCCCCCGCCATTGAGGAATCCCGGAACCAAGTGTGGGCGGACATGCCCCGGTCAGAGGAACCGTCGCCCAGTGTCGGGAAGCCCTTGGCGTGGGAGGCGACCCGCAAGGCGGCCGAATCGATCCGCGATGGCATTGCATCCCGGAAAGAGCAACCTGACATGGAGCCCGCGGAGCATGCCGGGATCTCAAGCCCTGCTCGCACTTACCCCAGCGAGGATATCTTGGGTCCCCCAAGACCCCTGCGCCGGGAACCTGAGCAGTCCTGGCATCCGCCTTCTGATGAGGGTGGGTCGAGCCGGCCTGGGCAGCAATCGGTTTGGCAAGCGGCGTGCCAGAGAACCCAGGGGCATCTGCAAATGGTAACTGGCTCCGCACCGCATGAGGCCCTCGAGCAGCCCGCGGGCCAGGTCACTAGCGATGCGGCGCGCGAGAACTGGGTGCGTAGGTTCTTGGAACCTGAGACCGAAATAGCCGCGCCCGGCCACATTGATCAAGCCTCGGAAGAGTCGGGCCCTTGGGAGGATTGGACGGCCAGGCGGGAGGGCCACACGCCGCCCCCCCCGGGTGCGTTTCAACCGCCCCAGGCCATTGAGACCCAGCCGGCATTCCAAGCGTCTCCCCCGTCCAGGGCCCGCCCCGGCGTGCGGGAGCAGGTGGAGTACTTGGCATCGGAGGGGTTCCCGGAGCGCGAGATTGCCCGTCGGCTAGGTCTCGCGCGCGAGGAGGTTCAACTGGCTCTTTCGCTGGGCCGCGGATCCCGGGTAGCAGCGGTGCGGCGCGGTGAAGCAACTGCTCCCGGAAATGCTGACGCCCGGGCAGAGTGGGACTATCAGGAGCAGATCACTGATGAGACCGACAGATGATGCCGGCTCTGGCGGATTCGCCCGATGTGCGGATCGGCTGGATCGTTTCCTTGCAGGCCTGGATCGCGGAGAGATCGTGTCGGGGCGCGTGCTCCAGGCGGCCGAGTCTGAGGCGGTGCGGATCACCATCGGCGCTGGCGCCTTCTGGGCGCGTGCCATGGGAGGTACACCGGATGTGGGGCCCCAGAGGTTCGAGGTCGTTGTTCCCGGCCAGCGCCCGATCCTTCGTGTAATGCGATCAAGCGCCCGCGATGAGATCAACCTACTGGTGGATCCATCGTTCGAGAAGGCTTGTCCGCAGATGGGGCTGCGCCTGGATCGCAAGGCATGACCATGCCCGATCATGTCGGATGAACAGAGGGCTAGAGCAAGGAGGGAAGCGAGTATGCCCGGTGAAACACCGAAACAAGAGCTGGAACAGTTGGTAGAACTCCTGGGTGATATCCCACCCATGCCGTCTGTGGCGACCAAGATCCTCGAAATTGCGAACAGCGAGACTGTGAACGTGGCGGATGTCACACGTCTGATTGCCATGGATCAGGGTTTGACCTCGAAGCTCCTGGCTACGTGCAATTCGCCCTATTACGGCCTCCGGCAGAAGGTCAAGACGCTGAGCCGTGCAGTGGGGCTGCTCGGCTTCAAGGCTGTGCGGAACCTGGTGCTGGTCCATTCGCTGCCCTGGAACCGTTCTGCTCGGCCACTTTTCACCGAGCAGATCATCCGAGTTCATGCTGCCGCAACAGCCATCGTGGCCCGCGATCTTGCGGGGCAGACCGGAACAGCCGATCCCGAGGAGGCGATGCTTGGCGGCCTCATGCACGACACGGGCAGGCTGGCGCTCAACATCATCATGCCGGAGGCCTACGAGCCAGTTCTGCGCTCTATTTACAATCGTGAGGGTGACAGCATCGCCCTTGAGACCAAGGCGATCGGGACAGACCACACCGTGGCCGGGGGGCTGGTCCTCGAGAAGTGGAGCTTCCCTGAGGAGCTGATTCATGTAGCGCGCCACCACCATGACCCCCCCGCGGACCTTAATCCTCTGACGGCTATCGTGCGCGCCGCTGACGAGATCGCGTTGCTCATGAACTATGGCGCGAAGGAGCTCACGGAGGCGCCCACAGAACTACCGTCAGGAATGATACATCTGGGCTTTAAGCTGAAGGATATAAGTGAGCTGGAGGAGAGGTTTTCCGACTCGATGGAGCAGGGTCGGGTGGTCTTCGGATTGGGTTGAGGGGCCACGCGCGCAGGAGTTCACGCGGGTGCTGGAAGGAGGAAAGCGAGTATGAGACGGAGGAACGGAGCAGGGTCGCGCCAGCTGGTCGATGCCACTGAGAAGCTTCGCAGGGGCCAGATACAGCTTATTGGGATTCTGGAGGAGGAGAAGCTCATCACACCGAAGGAAGCTTCGACGCTATCGGGGCAGGTCGAGCGCGCCGCAGCCCAGAAGCGCTCATCCGATGTCTTGGGCGCAGCGCTGGCTTTGAACCGCAAGATCATGCGCGTCCTTCGCCACGAGAGTCTCTCGGAGGTGACCCGCCAGGATTCCGAACTTGAGATCCTCTTCGAGGTCAGCCGGATGATCCAGAGCACCAGGACGAAGGAAGAGGTCTACGGAAAGCTTCTTGAGCTGATCCATCAGGCCATTCCCCATGACAACGCCACGCTCTTTCTGTGTGACAGGCAGACCGGGAAGCTTGCCGCCGCGGCCCAGCGGGGGGGATTTGTAGATCTCATCGGTGGCGTCAGC
>JAGMDA010000427.1 GCA_023128935.1 Candidatus Eiseniibacteriota bacterium
AGGGCACGCATGACTTGTGCTGCTCGTCCCCGTGCGAGCGCTTAGCGCTCGCGTTGCGTAGCAGCAAGATCGGTGATCGCTTGCCATGAGACGTCAGCTAACAAAACGGTTGAAGATGGATCGGCAAAGCCGCTGCGCTTCTTTGCCGCCCGCTTAACCGCAACGTTATACAAATGGGCCAAAAGGAGAACGCACGTATTGAGTACTAACAAAATCACACTCGCCCAGCTTGAATCCTTCCTCTTCCAGTCCGCGGATATCCTGCGCGGCAAGATGGACGCATCCGAGTTCAAGGAGTTTATCTTCGGGATGCTGTTTCTCAAGCGGCTCTCCGACGAATTCGACCGCAAGCGGGAACAACTCCGCAAGAAGGATTTTGCCCATCTCAAGGACCAACCGGATCTGGTTGCGGAGCTTCTGGAGGGCAAGACTTCCTACGGCCAGACCTTCTTTGTTCCTGTCCGCGCCCGCTGGCACGAATCGTGGACCGATGAAAACGGCGAACTGGTACCGGCGCTGAAGGACCTGAAGCACGACATCGGCAATATGCTCAACAAGGCGATCGCCGCTATCGAGGACGAGAACGACGCCCTGGCCGGGGTGCTGAAGAACAACATCGACTTCAACGCCGTCAAGGGCAAAACCAAGATCCCCGACCAGAAGTGGAAGGACCTGCTGGATCATTTCAACCAGCCGCAGTTCGTGCTGGTGAACGACAACTTCGAGTTCCCCGATCTGCTCGGCGCAGCCTACGAGTACCTGATCAAGTTCTTTGCCGACAGCGCAGGCAAGAAGGGCGGCGAGTTCTACACGCCGGGCGAGGTCGTCCGTCTCCTTGTCCAGCTCACCAAGCCCGAAGCGGGCAACACCATCTACGACCCCACCGTCGGGTCCGGCGGTTTCCTGATCCAGTCGCACCAGTACGTCGAAGAACAGGGCCAGAATCCCGACGACCTGGCGCTCTATGGCCAGGACTCCAATGGCACCGTCTGGTCGATCTGCAACATGAACATGATCCTCCACAACATCACGCGCTTCACCATCGAGAACGGCGACACCCTGGAGGACCCACTAATTCTAAAGAACGGTCAGATTCGTAAGTTCGACCGCGTGCTGGCCAATCCGCCATTTTCGCAGAACTACAGCCGTGCAAATCTTAAATTCCCCAGCCGCTTTCGTGAATGGTGTCCCGAGACCGGCAAGAAGGCCGATCTGATGTTTGTCCAACACATGCTGGCCAGCCTCAAGCCCACCGGCCACATGGCGACGATCATGCCCCACGGCGTGCTGTTCCGGGGCGGCAAGGAGAAGCTCATCCGCGAGCTGTTCATCAACGACAACGTGATCGAGGCGATCATCAGCCTGCCGCCGGGGCTGTTCTACGGCACGGGCATCCCCGCCTGCGTGCTGGTCTGCAACAAGAACAAGCCCGACGAGCTGCGTGACAAGGTGCTCTTCATCAACGCCGACCGCGAGTTCGCCGAAGGCAAGAACCAGAACAAACTGCGCCCCGAGGACCTCGAGAAGATCGATTTCGTCTTCACCCACAAGCGTGAGATCCCCAAGTACAGCCGCCTAGTGGACAAGACCGAGATCATCGAGAAACACGACTACAACCTCAATATCCGGCGCTACGTGGACAACACCCCCGAACCCGAGCCGGAGGATGTGCAGGCTCACCTCATCGGCGGCATCCCGGAGGACGAAGTCACCGCACAGGGTGACGACTTTGCCCGGTTCGGCGTGGACTCCGCGACACTCTTTGAACCCGAACGGCCCGGCTACCTCGCCTTTTGCGAGCAGATTGACGCCAAGTCCGCGATCAAGACAGCGATCGAAACGGACACGGCCGTGCAGGAGACCATCGCCAGACATAATGATGCGCTCGAAGCATGGTGGTCCGTGGCCCGGGGCGACTTTGCCGAGCTCCGGAACGCCAACAACGGCGGCAGAAAGATGCCCGAGGTGCGGCACGAACTCTTGACCACGCTCAAGGAGAAGCTCGTCCCGCTCGGTGTGCTCGATGAATTCAAGAGCGCCGGCGTCTTTGTCAACTGGTGGCAGCAGATCCGCTACGACCTCAAGACCATCGTCTCCACCGGCTGGCACCACAGCCTGATTCCTGACGAGTACCTCATCACCGAGTTCTTCCAGTCCGAGGCCGACGAGATCGAAACGCTGGAAGCCGCGATCAACGAGACCCAGGGCGAGCTTTCCGAAGCGGTGGAGACCGCCCAGGAAGTGGCCGCCTACGAGCCCGACGAGGACGAGAAGGTCACCGCCGCAGTCATCAACAAGGCGCTCAAGGCACTTATTGACGACCTGAAAGACAGTATCGGCGAATCGGCAAAGAGGGAGCTGAAAAGCCTCAAGGACCAGGACGCGGCGGTCAAGGCCGTCGAAAAACGGATCAAGGACGCCAAAGCGACCTTGAAGCAAAAGACGGGCGAGCTGGAGCTCAAGCTGCAGCTTAAGCGGCTGGGCTGTGGCGATTTCAAGGCCGAGAACCAGGAACTGATCCGCCAGGTGGACGAGCAACTCAGCCGGCTGGATGCGGGCAACAAGGCCGACAAGAAAAAGATCGACGCCCTTGACAAGGACAAAGCCGCGCTCGAAGCACGAATCGCCCAAACCGACGCCCTGCTGGACGAAATCGGCGGGCGACTTACCGAGGGTGAGGCCAAGCGGCTGATCCTGAAAAAGCTCTACGACATCGCCAACGGGGAACTGGAACGCTACCTCAACGCCGAGAAGCGGCGGCTCGTTCAGGGTGTCGAGAACCTATGGGACAAGTACGCGGTCAGCAGCCGGGCGCTGGAGGCAGAGCGGGAAGCGAGACTCAAGACGCTGGACGGGTTTGTAAAAGGGTTGGGGTATTTGAGATGACTCCACTCGAAGGCTGGACAGAAGGGCGGCTCGGAAGCATCTGCTCCATTGAGATCGGCGGAACACCATCTCGGAATGTGGCTGAGTTCTGGGATACCGCGAGGGAGACCGACAACGCCTGGGTGTCGATCAAGGACATGCGGCAGCGAGTCATCACTGAAACGACGGAGAACATCA
>JAGMDA010000428.1 GCA_023128935.1 Candidatus Eiseniibacteriota bacterium
GCTGGAAGCCAACGGCATGCTCTCAGTGCACAAGGACAGTTGGCATGCACTCAATGCCGTGGATATGGCGCTCTCGACCTCCTGGCTCAAGACCTACACGGTGCCCGCGCCTTCGGGCGGCAGGCATCATGCGCATGGGCTGGGTTTCCAGCTCCTGCCGATCGGATTCGAGAGCGACCGCAACTTCCACACCGTGGACTACACTGCTGGCCCCCGGTTGACCTTCTCGGTTCCGTTTCTGGACTGGCCGCTGCTCCTCTGGCACGATGTGATTGACATGCCGCGCGGTTTCCTGCCCCCTACCGTAGGCCTGGGCTACACATTCGTCCACCGGGTAAGAGACGAGGGACCTGAGGCGGACGACCGCCACCGCGTCGACGGCGATCTGGCTGCCGTTGCACCAATCCTGCGACCATTGGATCTGGCGGCACGCTACCGATTCTTCTATGACTTGAACAGTGAGGAGTGGGAAGCGCTCTGGGAACTGTCCTGGCGCTGGCACCTCGAGGAAGATACGCGCACCGCGGTCCTCGTGAAATTCGTCCATGGCGCCTTGCCGCCACTCTTCTACAATGTAGAGATGGTAGGGCTGGGGTTTGAGTTGGAGCTGTAACGCAGGCAACCGCCTCGTGGGGGCCTCAAGTTCGGAGTGCCCAGAGCAGGCGCAGCCCGGAGCGACAGATGCTGCCAAAGATGCGTGATCAAAAGGAACGGGCAGGGGCGGAGACCCGCCAGCGAACTTCTCACAACCCAATCAGCGATCTCTATGCGCTGCTCTCCGACCCGCGTTTTGCCATCATCGTTATCATCACCCTGGCCATTGCCAGCATCCTGGGGATTGTGATCGTCGACCAGATTCCATTCCGCGGGGAGATGGCTCGACTCCGCTTCGAAGATCGGCAAAACGACCCATGGATCTGGCTGCTGATCCATTTAGTCCCCATGCACCCCTTCCGGTGCTTCCTGTTCCGCGCACTGCTGGCCCTGCTTTCAATGAGCCTGCTCGCCTGTGTGATCAGGCGCTGGCGCGGCAGTTGGCGCCGGGCGCTGATGCCGCCCCAACCATCGGCAGCCGCCCGCCCCGGCCCGGCCACCCTGGTCTGGACAAGCCGAGAGCCTCCGGGCGCGCAGGAGATGCTTCATTTCTTCAGGCGCCGGCTCTTCACCGTCCGGCATGAGCCGCAGGACTCCGGCTTCAGGATGGCGGCCTCCAGATTCGGAATCGCCAGGCTGGGAGCGGTACTCACGCATCTGGGATTCCTGCTGCTTGTGGTTGGCGGGCTCTGGATCGCCTCGACGGGTTTCTCGCGCATGGTCTGGATGAGCCCCGGGGACACATTTGACATCCCGGGCATGGTGGCCCGCCTGGAACTCCTGGACTTCCGCATCGAGACCACGCCCGAGGGGAGGATTGCCGACTATATCTCCTCCGTCCGGCTCATGCGGGACACGACACTGGTCCGCGAGATGGACATCGAGGTCAACAAGCCGCTGCGGTACCAAGGCCACAGCATCTATCAGAGCTCCTACCGGCGCGACCCGCGGCAGGTATGCTCGCTGAACCTCGTCTTCGATGCACCCACCGTACCGATCCAGTCCGCGCAACGACTGCACCGCAACGGCGAGGGGATGCAGGTTAAGCAGGGCAGCCAGCCGCGGCACATGATCCACACGGAGATATCCGGGCCTTTCGCAAACCCGATCACACTCCGGCTCCTGCCGGGCGAACAGACGGCCCTACCGGGCACGCCCTACGCGATCGCGATCGACACCTTCCTGATTGATTTCCGGGTGGGACCGGGAGGAGCCTACCTGGGGTCTGATGAACCTCAAAACCCGGCGGCTCGGATCGCGTTCTTCGAAGGCGACAACCTCATCGGGCAGACATGGTACTTCCTCTTTCATCCGGATATGCGCGTGGGCGATGGCCTTGATCTGCCTCTTCGATTCGCCAACTTCGAACCACACATGCAGACGGGTTTGGAACTCGCCACGCATCCTGGGTCGGGATGGATCTGGGCCGGAATCGTGATTATGTCTCTGGGAACGCTGCTCTCATTCATGCTCCGGCACGAGCGAGTCTGGCTAGAGGTTCGAGCACGGGGCGCACTGGAAGCGGAACCAGATCATCTCCCGCAGGACAGCGATCAGCGCCGCGGGTCCATGGAGCGGCCTCCCGGGTTGCTCCCGGAAGAGGGATGGGAGATCGCAGTAACCCACATAGGCGCACCGCCACAGGATCCGGCCCTCGCAAAGGAGCCCTGGGGGGCATCGATCACACCGCTGGCGGCCCAGATGCTCAAGCAATGGAGCCCGCTTGGTGGAGCGCCCAGCCGGTGGCCTGCATCCGGCTCAGACGCCGGATCCGGCACAGACACCGCGGCAGGGGTGAATGCGTCCGGGCGCGCAGAGAACAGTTGAGGATATGGTGAACTACACAACGGACATTCAGATCTTTACTGTTGCCTTCGGGGTCTACATTGGCGCCTTCGCCTCCTTCTTGATCCGCAGCGCCGTGCGCCGCACTGTGTTTGGATGGATTGGAGTCGCCGGGCTCACCACCGGGGCAATCACTCAGCTCATTGCCTTCGGCGTGCGCTGGCATCTGGCTGGACATGTTCCGCTCTCGTCGATGCATGAGTACGCGAGCGTCATGGCCTGGATGGCAGCCCTCTTACTTGCCCTGCTACTCGCGCGCACAAGGCGCTTCGAACTAGGCAGTTTGATCACACCGCTGGTAATCGCCATCATGGCCATGGCTTCACTGTTGCCCAAGGAGATCCATCAACAACTCATTCCCGCCCTGCAGAGCTACTGGCTTCACATCCATGTCTCGATGGCCGCACTGGCGGAGGGCGCGTTCGCCGTCTCCTTCGGACTGGCCATCTATTATCTGTTCAAGGAACGTGACCCCTCAACCCCACCGGCGGAACTGGCACGGATCGATGTCCTGAACCACAGTGCCATTTCCGTCGGCTATCCCCTGTTCACACTGGGCGCCCTCTTCGCGGGAGCCATCTGGGCTTACGAGGCGTGGGGCAGCTTCTGGAGTTGGGATCCGAAGGAGGTGGGTTCCTGGATCATCTGGCTCTTCTACACGGGTTACCTGCACGCGCGATACCAGCGCGGGTGGAAAGGCCATAAGGCCGCCATCCTCTCGATCATCGGGTTTGTGATGGTGATCCTCTGCTTCTTGGGCAATCTCTTCCTGGGAGGGCAGCACGCCTACGAATAGCCCGAGTTGGCGGGGGTTCGCACAACTCCTATCACACGCCGAAAGGATGGCGAGGTCTTTGTGCTCCGCCCTGACGAAAGCAACGGCTCGCCACTTGATGTCCCAGGCTTGGATCTCGGACTGTCTCGTATGGAGCTGGCAATCGCCAACCCCCTCGAAGGCAGCCAGGGGACGGGTCGTCTAACAGACGCGGAATTGGCTCCTCAATCTTTGGACGGGGCTCTTATCCAAGCCGCACGCCACGAGCCCTCGCAGCTCAACCAAAAGCTATGTGCACAAACCTTGCCAATGGTTCACCAATGACATATGGTGACATATGATGTGCTATTGGTTGTTCCCTCACGCTGGAGGATCAGTAATGAGGAACTCAATCGCGCTGCTAATCGGGTTCGTCTCCATTGCGCCAAGTGCTTGCGCCAGCTTGACCAACTTGGCCGGCGGTGTTCTGATCGCACACTATGAGGCTCAGGTGCAATTCTCCCTCGACCCACCTGCTGAAGGCTGGTGCCAGGCCTATGAGCCCTTCGCGATCTCGGATCCCACCGAGCAAGTGAATCGCGTTGATGTTGCCACCGCCACCGGCATAGTGTGGTATGTGTTGGCGGCTTGGGACGAGGAGAAGCAATGGTGTGCCGTCGAGTACGGACTTGGCGAGTTCTCGCAGGACCTGTTCGACTTCACCGACTGGGGCCCTTGCTTCCCCAGCATGGGGATCGAGATCCCTATACCCTCTGGCTGGCCACGCCCTGACTGCGGGACCGCATTCGTCATTATTGACGAACCATGGATCGGAGCTTGCGAAGCTGTCTACTTCTTCGCCGGCTATGTCTATCCAGAGGCCGGCCCGGGAGTGATTCCCCTTAGCCTTGATCCGTGCCCCAGCCCGCCTTTTGGAGGAACGGGCAACTGCACCGATCCCGGCCATCGCTGGGAAGCCGAGTGCTTCGGAGCCCTCGGCATCAACACTGAAGGTATTTTCTGTAATCCGCCCGATATCTTCAGCGTTTGTTGTATCGGCATCGAGTGTCACATCTTATCTGAGGAGCAATGCATTCAAGCTGGTGGCACATATCATCCTGAGTGGGAGCATTGTGACCCGAATCCTTGTGGGCACACACCGGTAGAGGTGGCGCACTGGGGGACTATCAAGGCGCTCTACCGGCCGTAGCCACGCGCAGCAGGACATATAATCAAGCGACTACTTCTTATCAGCCTTCATCGGGTTCGGATGGGCGATAGCCGCCAGTTTCTCCTTGTACTTGAACGGCTTATACGTCGGGCTTTCCTCGTTGTGGCACCCCATGCACATCTTCTCGTCATCCGGCTTGATCATACCGAGTTTCGCGGCCGTCTCGGGATCCTTCATGTGAGGCTTCTTCCAGTCCGCGGCCGGGCCGTGACAGGACTCGCAGCTCACGCCCTCGGTCTTGTCATACTTCTTACCCAGAAGTTCGGCCTTCACACCGTACGCTGTAACGTGACACTTGAGACATTTGCCCGCCGCTTCCGGAGCTTCCTTGATGCCTAGCTTCTTGCAGATCTTCTTCGACTCGTCAGTCAGCAGGGTCTGGTAGGCATGGGCGTGCGGACTGGCAAGCCACTTGGTGTACTGTGCGCCCTTGGTCTCTTTCTTGTGGCAGATCTTGCAGGCCGTGGCGCCAAGATACCCGTGCTCCACCGCCTTCTCCTCCGCCACCGCCTTCTTCTCGACAGTCTTCTCGACAGTCTTCTCGTCAGCCATCGCCGTCAGGTCACTGCTTGCCAACCAGACCAAGCCCGCGACCGCCAGAAGTGCCAGCCCCAACCATCCGATTCTTCTCATCCCGAACCTCCCGATGCCCGGTCTCAAAACCAACGCGCGCGGCCCCGGCCCTGTCTCTGCCGACTTCAACCCGCGCTCTCTTCCCTTTTCGGAGCCCATCGCCGCCCAGGGCGAGAGAGTCTACACCTCCCACACTCGAAAGAAAACCCCGTCCGCGTTGTGGTTCCATTACTCCCACTCAATGGTCCCCGGAGGCTTGGTGGTCGCATCAATGCAAAACCCACTGATGCCTGGAAGTACGAGGATGCCGC
>JAGMDA010000429.1 GCA_023128935.1 Candidatus Eiseniibacteriota bacterium
ATCGTCAGATCCCGCAGCAGGTACGGATAGATCTGATGCTCCGGGTGCGGCTGCGAGGTCCGTGGTCCCTGATAGATTGCGCTGAGTCCCATCTTGCGCATCAGGCGGCGGGCCCGCTTGCGGCCCACCTTGTAGCCCTGTCGGCGAAGATGACGAGCCATCTGACGCGATCCGTACCACGGCGTTCTCAAAAACTGCTCGTCCATGATGCGCATCAGCTCCAGATTCAACGGCTTCTCTCCTTTCCCTGTGTAGTAGTAAGACGAACGGGCAATCTCGACCAGTTCGCACTGCCTGATGATGCTGAGCCGAGGGCAGCTCCCATCTACCAAGGCTACCCTTCGCTTGTGGCTCACCGACCGAAGGCCTTGGATAAAAAATCATTCTCCACCGTCAGTTGACCGATCTTCGCGTACAGATCCTTCAATTCAGCCTCATGGGATGCGTCCCCATGATCGTCTTTCTTGGCGAAAAGCTCTGGTAGCCTCTCATGAGCCCTCTTCTTCCATTGGGTGATCATGTTCGGGTGGACATCGTGCTTCTTCGCCAGCTCGGCCAGCGTGTAGGCCCCAGAGAGCGCCTCGAGAGCAACCCTGGCCTTGAGCTCCGCGGAATAGATCCGTCGCTTTTTCATGACTCCTGTCCTTTCGCTATGAGACCGGGAGCCACCTTAGCATACTGTCCGAATTTTGGGGTCCACCTCTGTTCTCAATGGAGCTGCAACCACTCAGATCCAGGGACTCCAGATGCTTCAGAGACCTTAACAAGTGTTGGCATGACCTGGCCCCCATAACCAATCCTAGTCGAGAGTTATGCTCTCATGGTTGTATAGATTGACAATCATTCGACTATATGCCAGAGAGGATGTCATCCCTTCTCTTAATCACTCTCATTCCAAGGTGTAGAAATAGCATGCACACCACATTTAAAAGTGTAATCGATTGCCATGCTCATCTTGAGCAGAAGCATCTGGCTCGTGGAGGTTTCGGCCTGGATCAGATCCTAGCCCGATGTGAGCAACACGGCGTTACCGCACTGATCTACTCACTCTTCCTCCAAGACGACGAGCTAGAGCTTCCTATTGAAGTGATCGAAGGGATCGCATCCCGCCACAGAGTTTCTGTTGGGATTTCGTTTGGAATAGCCCCACCATTGGAGGCAATTCCTCCTTCTGCTTTGGTAGAGCAGCATGCAAGGGCAGCGCAAAGGGCGCTCAAACTTGCAGTAGAGGGGCGCATCCTTGCTATCGGAGAGGTGGGGCTCGATTACTACTGGCCTGTGGTTGAATATCTCCATACGAAGGGGGTAAACGATCAGGCGGAAGTAGTAGATGAAATGCAGGCCCGGCTATCTGAACTTCTTGAAACGGAACCTGTGCGGAACTGCCTTGAGAGTCAGGTGGAAGTTTTCAAGTCCTGTATCAACATGGCGATTGAGACGGACCTGCCCCTGGTCACTCACGGCCGAGACGCGTACGATGATATTCTGGAAATCGTGGCAAGGAGTGTAATGAACCCCGAGCGAGTGGTGCCGCACTGCTTTGCGGGATCTCCAGCGCAGGCACTGGAGGCTGCACGAAAAGGATATCGAATCTCCATTCCTTCATCAGTGGGATACAGGTCGGAGTTTGCCAATGTAGCCAGGGCTGTCGATCTCTCCCATTTGGTCATAGAAACGGACTCTCCCTATCACAGTCCCTTTGTCGGAATGTGGCAGAAAGCAGATTCCATCGCCAAGGATTTGATGCCACGGAAAGCGATGGGCAGGACAGCGCGAGATAAATGGGTAGCCATGAGGAGACGCGAGCTTTTTCTGGAGCAAGTGGAAAGCCAATACCCCGGGCTCTCTTTCCCCACACCGGAAGCTGGACAAGTCCGGTTCATTACTGCAGGTGAATATCTTGCCTCATCATCCAGACGGCGTGAAAATGAGCCGACCTTCGTGCGCAGCGCTGCCACGCAGCTGGCGAGGGTGAAGGGCCTCGACGAGAAGACAGTCTGCGAAATCACCGCAGCCAACACCCTCAAGGTCTTTCCCGCATTGAGACCATCCACACTCTTGTGATGCAAACCCGCTCAGCTGACTCACTTCGCATCATCGAGGAAGTGCGAAGTGCGAAGCGCGAAAGGTTTGGCAGCACCCGCCGCGATCTGCCAAAAGGATTCCGTAGTTCATGTCGCGGCCAAGTGTCCCGATCCGCAAATACGGTTTGGTTTCAGCTGTGAAGTCAATTGGCGTGCGCCGCCACCATCGCTACCTACACCCACTGTCAGAACCACAGTTATGACAGCGATAGCTAGCACCATTGCGCACCATGACCCCACCACATTCGACGCAGCTTATTGCGTCCACCTCCTGATGGCCGGACAGAGGTTTCTCGAGCCCAAGATAAATACTGAGGTGACGTAAGAGTTCATACCGGGCCCTGGCGAGATAGTTTCCGAAGGCGCGATATCTTGACGGATCGGGCTTGAGCTCATGATTGAGGAGACGACGCGCTTCGCCCACCGCATCCGAATAGAACTTAGAGAACGCTTGAGTCGGCTCAGGATCAAGAACGAGATTGACCTGCGTGAAGACAGCCCTCTGGCCCTGAATTGCTGCTAGAGATCTCTCCACACGCTTCTGGTGATCGTCATCTTCGTTCATCTGCTCAACTGGCGTTATCGCCTCGCACACCTTGCTCCAGTACTCGCGAATCACGGACTCAGATGATCGGTCTTTTGCGTCGAGAATCGTCGTTCGGACCACAGGGACTTCCTCGTATCGAGCTCGATGAATTCCAGGTCTGCTTCCATCCGCAGGAAGTATACACAACCGGATTTGCTGCCAGCAAAGATTTTGCCCCATGCAGGCGCGATGGCGCAGCAATTTGTGCTCGCTTCAGAGCGCAAGGAAGTGATCTCCGGCCCGGTCTCCAAGTCCCACACCTCATTTACCTGGAGGTGACCGGCCAGTTCTGAAAGCTCAACCGCCTTGATTTGAGTCTCCCGAACGCGGCCCGCCATTGCGTTGACGGGATCATTCGAAGAGTGTATACTAGTACATGATTCGGCGCGATCAGATACTGGTGTTCTCGACCTGTTTCCCGTTCAGAGAGTCAGCCCACGATGGCCACTGTCGACGTCCCGATTCCGTTTGAAGCCTACGCTGGCGCCGAGCCATACATCTTCGTGAGCTACGCCCACGCCGACGGGACATCGGTCTTCGAGGATCTACGAACACTCCACGACCGAGGGTTCCGAATCTGGTACGATGAGGGTATTGATCCAGGTAACGAATGGCCCGACGAAGTGGCAGAAGCGCTGCTTCGTTCGTCTCATTTCCTCGTGTTTCTGTCTGCTGCCGCCGCGAAATCGAGGAACGTCTCCAACGAGATCCACGAGGCCGTACGGCAAGAAAAGCCTCTGCTGGCGATCTTTATCGAAGATGTCCAGCTTTCCCCTGGGCTTCAGCTCCAGATAGGTGCCATCCAAGCACTCAGGAAGTTTGCGATGCCGAGTGATCGGTATTTGAGGAAGGTTACCTCTTCACTGCCGGCGATCACGTCCAGCGCACTTGTCCCTGATCTCACAACGCCACCGCCGAGCTCGCTCGGCCCAGAGAGACCGATCACTCCGCCGATCGACGCGCTATACGAGAAGGCCGTCCACGAGAGGACCCTCGCCGAGACCGCCAGGCAGAACATCAAGGAGTACAACAAGAAGCTCGACCAACGGATCGCCGAGGCCACTCAAACCGACCCACTTGAGGCCGACCGGTTGAGGAAGTTGAAACGTTTCGTTGATAGGGAAGTTCTGGAGAGCAAGAAACTCCGGGGAGCGGAGATCGGGCTCCAGTCCGGCGAGTTCATGATCCGCGATCGGATGTGTGACAAGGCCATCTCCACCTACCAGTCGGGGAGAGCAGACCTCGAGAGTCTCGCGGCGGCGATCTCAGAAGAAGATCTAAGGTTGCAGGCGGAAGCAGCTTCGGCCGCCGCGGAGAAGGGGCAGACCAGTACGACCGACCTTTTCGAGCGCCTTGGGATCCCTCGCCCCGCCGAATTCTACGAAGGAGAGCGGGCCTTGGCTGCGGCTAGCGCAGAGATATCGAGGCGGGGCTATGAGCAAGCGCTGGGGCACCTCTCCCGCGCGAGTTCAATGTTCTCCCGTGCGCGCGAGCGCGCTCCGGCCCTGGCTGCCGAACACGCCGAAAGCGAAGCAACGGATCGGAATCGAGAGCTAGAAGAGCTCGTCCAGGCAGTGCAACCGGGGCAGATCGAGGGGCGCGACGAGGCCCTGCGCGACTTGTCGGATGGGCGTATCGCCCTGCGCGACAGAGCGTTCGACGAAGCCATTGGCTACTTCCAGCGCGCTTGCGCCGGCTTTGCGAGAGCGATCGAGCGAGCGCACGAGCTGATTGCCGAGAGGTCATCGATCGAGTCTCTCGAGCAGCTCGTCGTCTCGGACCGAGCCGAAGCGAGCCGGATTCACCAATGCAACGAGCTGACTCCTTCCGAGGCATTAATGCAAGCGGAGGAGCTCCTGGAGGCCGGTCGCCGGCACCTAATGGAGATGGATCTACCAGGGGCAACGACAGCCTTCGAGGAAGCACGACGAGCCTACGCCTGCTCTCACGAGGAGGTGAGCGTGCGTTTGCAGAACCGCCAGCCTGCAGATCAGGCGGAACGCGAAGCCTCGGCAGACATTGGCACGCTAGATAGACGGATCCGGAATTGGCGGATTCCGCAGCCCGACGCGATCGTGAGGGCGCGGGATTGGTTCGAGCTGGGCGCTGAGTATCGCAGGCAGGAGAAGGTGACAGATGCGGTTGTGGCCTTTGGTGAAGCAAGGAGGCAGATCGCGCCCGTGCTCGCCACTCCCTCGCGTGTACCAGCGAAGTGGAAGCGACTCGATCGGGAACCTGGACCGGGTGGGTGGGCCCGACGTGCGACGGATCCGCGCAGCGGGATCGTCTTCGTGCTCGTGGAACCAGGAAGCTTCGAGGTAGACCCTGGCCGGGGTCAATCGAGTCGCGAGGTTGTCATCAGGGATCCGTTCTACATGGCCGAAGCACCGACTACGCTCGGACAATGGCAGACATATCGGCTCAATTCCCACTCACATCACACGCTGCGGGATCGCCTTCTCTCCGCAGACCATCCTGCAACGGACATGAGCTGGCGCCAAGCGGGCTCGTTCTGCCAACGCTACGGCTACCAGCTGCCGATGGAAGAAGAGTGGGAGTATGCGTGTCGGGCCGGTGGGCCGGTGAATCCGACGACGTCAGTCGACTCAATCGCCTGGCACGCTGGGAATTCCGAGATCCTCATAAACAGGGTGAAGCAGAAGCAGGCCAACTCCTGGGGCTTCTTCGACATGCTGGGGAATACTTGGGAGTGGTGTTGGAACTCTCTGGACAGCGAGGAGTGCAGCCAACTGGACGAGGAGCCCGGCAATT
>JAGMDA010000043.1 GCA_023128935.1 Candidatus Eiseniibacteriota bacterium
GTTTTGACAACTGGCGGTTTCGACAGCCGGAAAATCCTCGGGCCAGGCAACGGCAGAGAGCAATTGCTCCCGCAAGTCCATCTTATGATCGATTTCCTCGATGCGCTGAAGAACGATCGGGCTCCGCAGCCCGGCAGCCGCGTGATGATTGTCGGTGGAGCAAGTCGCGCGCTGGAACTGGCAAGAGCCTGCCGAAAACTCGGAGCGCAAAAGGTGACCCTCATCACCAGCGGGCCCGAAGCCGGTCTCCCAGAGGGTTTGCGCGATCAGCAGGCGCTCGCCCAGGCGGGCCTTGAAGTGCTGGCATCGACGGTTGTGAGCAGGATCTTCGGAGCGGGCGACAGCTTGACCGACGTGGTTCTCGAGCAGCTCCCACCTGATAACGGCAGACCCGCCGCCACCACGGTTGCATCAGTGGACACGCTCATTGTGGCTGCCGGACGGATCCCCGAGCTCGTGATCGCACCTGTGAAAACCGGCGGCGCGGAAGAGGATGAGGATGAGGTGGGCGTGGAGGCCATCGAGGGTCTTTCAGGACAACCCACCTGGGGAACCGTGGATGTTCACCGGACCCTGCCCGCGATGTGTCAGGCTGGCGTTTTTAGTTCTCCTGAATCCGGACGGACGGGGGATGCCTCTGCTGTCGTCAGGGCCATCCTCTCAGGTCGCCGGGTGGCCCGGGCAACACACCAACATCTCACTGGCAGACCGATCACGCCGATCGCGCATCTCGCCACTGAAGCCGGGGAGATTCTGAATGCCAGCGAGATCTCGGGAGTGCCCGTGATCGCACGGGAGGGTTCACAGATGCCCCTGCGGGAGCCGAGCACCGGGGCGGACTGGACTTCGGATAAAGAGCTTTCTGGACTTAGCGAACAGGAAGCCAGAAGAGAGGCTGATCGATGCCTGCAGTGCGGACTGATCTGCTACCGAAAAGCGATGTAGGGGACAGGAAACCGATGAACGCAGAGAATCTCATCATCATCAACGGGCGACAGCTCACTTTCACGCCCGGCGAGACCATCCTGGAGGTTGCCAAGCGCAACAACATCTATATCCCCACCCTCTGTCACCTACCGGGGGCACTCCCGACGGGTGCCTGCCGCATCTGTGTAGTGGAGGTCAAGGGCGCGCGCACACTGATGGCCTCCTGCACCGTGCCTGCCGCACCAAAGATGGAGGTGCTCACCGACACACCCAAGGTCATCATCGCCCGCAAGGCCATCCTGGAGCTCCTCCTGGCCGCGGGAAACCACAACTGCTCCGCGCGGACAGAGGAACCCGAGAGATGGACCGCGCTACAGAGCGATACAGAGGACTACGACCAATCCGACGAGCTGTGCGAGGTCTATGGGGCCTGCAAGCTGCAAGCCCTCGCCTACCGCTATCAGGTGCGCACGGGCCAGCTCGCGGGCCGCAAGCCGGAATACCCAATCGAGATAGCTAGTCCCCTCATTCTCCGCGATTTCTCCCGCTGCATCCTCTGTGGGCGCTGCGTCCAGGCCTGCAATGAAATTCAGGTCAATAACGCTCTCTCCCTCGGATATCGGGGTATAAAGTCCAAGATCGTCGTGATGAGTGATAGCACTCTCGCGCGCTCCAACTGCGTCTACTGCGGTCAATGCATCCAGGCCTGCCCGGTTGGCGCCATGGTCGAGACGAGAAGCCGCTACAAGATCCGTCCCTGGGAAGCCAAGCACGTACGTACAACCTGCACCTACTGCGGTGTCGGCTGCCAGCTTGACCTCCATGTCAAGGACGGCAAGATTCAGAAGGTGAGTAGCATCGAAGATTCCCTGCCCAATCAGGGCAGGCTCTGCGCCAAGGGCCGCTTTGGCTTTGATTTCCTCCAGTCCCCCAGGCGGCTAACAAAACCGCTGGTCCGCAAGAATGACAAGCTCGAAGAAGCCTCATGGGACGAGGCCTTGGGCAGGGTTGCCGAGAAGATCAAGACAGTTAGAGCAGAGCACGGTGCGGACGCCATTGCAGGCATCTGCTCGGCACGTTCCACCAACGAGGCCCTCTACTCCTTCCAGAAACTCTTACGCGGTGTGGTTGGAACGAACAATGTCACGGCGCCCTTCGCGGCCGCGCCCATGACGAATTCCCTCGCGGAACTGGAGGAAACCCCCTGTATCCTCCTGCTTGGCTCCGATGTCACTCAAGAAAACCCAGTTGCGGGAACCTTCATCAAGCGCGCCGTCAAGAAGGGCGCCCAGCTCATCGTGATCGACTCGAGGCCAACGCGGATCGCGGAATTCGCCACAATCTATCTCAAGGCCACCGAGGGGACTGAATCGGTTCTCGTCAACGGCCTGATCCGGCGTCTGCTGGATGCCAAACCGCGTGAAGGGTCCATTGCATCAGCGAAGATCACCGCTGCGAAGAAGGTTGCAGAGAACTACGGACTCAACCAGGTGGCCGAGGTCACGGGTGTGGAGCAGGCCCTTATCCAGAAGGCGGCGGATATTCTCGATAGCGAGGATACCTGCATGCTCGTCTACGGCCCGAAGGTCGCGGCTTGGGAATCGGTGTTCGTCACTCTCCAGGACCTCCTCGGAAACATGGACCGCGAGTGTGGTGGCGTAAACGCCCTGGGCGACCTGAGCAATTCACAGGGCGCAGCCCTCATGGGCGTTCATCCAACCTACCTGCCCGGCTACCGGAGCATCGAGGATGCGCAGGCTCGGACGGAGTTCGAGAAGGCCTGGAACGCGACCTTGAACGCACAGGCCGGACTCTCCTTCCCGGAGATGATAGAGGGCGCCGTATCCAAGAAGATACGACTCCTCTTCTGCGCTGGCGAGGACCTGGCCGTCATCCAACCGATTCTGGATAGCGCTCCCCGGGGCGTCGAGTCGGTCGATTTCCTGGTTGTACTGGATAACCTCGAGAACGAGACGACCAAGCACGCAGATGTAGTGCTGCCCACTGCGGCGTGGGGCGAGGACGAAGGGAGCTGTACGAGCTGTGAAAGACGCGTCAGCCGCCTCAGGCGCGCTGTCGATCCGGCGGGGGATGCAAAGCCCGAGATCTGGATCCTGGCCGAGCTGGCCCGCCGTGTGGGGCATCCTTGGCCAGAGCGATCGACTCAGGAAATCTGGGAGCGGGAAATCGCCCAGCTGGTTCTCCAGGTCAAGGGCATCACATATGCGCGGATCGCGGAGAACGGCCTCCAGTGGCCCGTCATCGATACAGCCGCCCCCAGTACACTGCGGCTCAATGGCGACCGGCCACCAACCCTCCGTCCGGAGTGGAACGTATTCAACTACCACCACCAGCATCTACTTGAACAGTGCGAGGGGCTGCTCGAGTCTCTGTCCTTGACAACTGAACCTGGGGCAGTGGCACCACCCAGTGACCCGGCGGAGATCACAAGCAAGTTCGAGAAGCTGCTGCAGACTGAAGAAGAGGCGACGGAGAAGAAGGCAAAGATCGACAAGCTGCTTGAGACCTACCGGCCGCGCCGGGGTGGGTTGATCCCCGTACTTCAGAAGACCCAGGAGATCCTCGGCTTCCTGGCTATCGAGACGCAGAACTACATTGCACTGGGCTTGGGACTACCCGCAGCGGATGTGTTCGGTGTCGTTTCCTTCTATTCCTTCTTCACCATGACACCGCGGGGCCACCACGTCATTCGCGTTTGCCTGGGGACAGCCTGCTATGTCAAGGAAGCAGCCAAGATCCTGGAGAATCTTGAAGAGCACTTGAAGATCAAGGTTGGCGAAACAACTGAGGACCGGGAATTCACGCTGACGGCGGTCCGGTGCGTCGGAGCCTGTGGCCTGGCCCCGGTCGTTGTTGTTGACGAGAACACACACGGCATGGTTGATCCAGCCAAGGCGGCGCAGAAAATCGACGCCTACAGGAGCATACCGAATGACGCTTAGGGATGTTTTTACCGAACTGTCAGCCAAGATCCTCTGCGGGTCTGACGAACAGCTCGATGCCGAAGTTGCCACGGCGGCTGCGGGTGACCTAATGAGTGACATTCTGGCAAGACTCGGATCGCCAGACGTGTTGCTCACCGGGCTGACCAACACTCAAGCGGTCCGCACAAGCTCGGTGTCCGGGATCAAGAGCATCTTGGTTGTGAGGGGAAAGCCGGTCAATGACAGTATGATCGAACTGGCGCGGGAAGAGGACATCACCTTGGCAGTCACTGAGTTGAGCATGTTCACAGTCAGTGGGCGGCTCTACGCCATGGGCCTGCGCAGCGGAATGGACTCGGACTAACAGCAGTGGAATCACAGGAGCATGGACGCCAAACAAGCGAGGATCCAGGAACTCCTCTACGAACTTAAGGTTACCGATGTCATGCGCGCGGGTGCAATTACCACGCGGCCCGATCAGACGATGACCGAGTTTCGACGCATCATGCGGAAACACCGCATCTCCGGAACGCCGGTTGTGGAAAACGATCTGGTGGTTGGCATGATCACCATCGCAGACTTAATCGAGTTCCTCGCTGCGGGCGAGGCGGACTGCCAGATCAGGTTCAAGATGACGCCCAATCCCGAGTGCCTATGCTCTGATCAGTTTATGGTGCACGCGATCCGTCAATTCGACGCCTCTGGCTACGGGCGCTATCCTGTAGTGGATCGTCAAAGCAGGAAACTCGTCGGCATCTTGACTAAAGGCATTATCATTGAAGGCATGCTCAGTAAGATGGCCCACGCCCTGAAAGAAGAGGAAATCCGTCAATACCGGGCCAGCCACATCTTCGAGGATATCAACGCCGAGTATAAGGAGCTCTACTTGACTTACGAGGTGGTGGGCAAGGATTTCGATCGCGCCGGACAAGCCTCAACTTCCATGAAGCGCAATTTGAAACGGCTCGGGATTCAACCTGACATCATCCACCGCCTGGCGATTGCCTCCTACGAAGCCGAGATGAACACGGTCCTCTATTCAGACGGCGGGGTGATGGAGTTCCGCATTGCCCCAGAAGAAATCTCGCTCAGAATCAGGGATCATGGTCCGGGCATCGAAGACATCGAGAAGGCCATGCAGCCGGGGTGGTCCGCGGCCGCCGACTGGGTTCGGGAACTGGGCTTCGGAGCAGGTATGGGGATTCCAAATATCAAAAAGTGCGCAGACAAGATGGATCTCCAGTCAATCCCCGGCGTGGGCACTACGCTCAATATCAGGATTTTCACAGGGAATAGCGACCAGACCAAATCGGTTCAGGAACGCAACACGCAGGACTCTAGGGCCAAATGAGGGCGGAACTGTTTTAGGCCGTGGGCGCCGCAGGCGATATCGGAATCCTCACGGGGGAAGCATATGAAACTGAGTGAAATCGTTCAAACGCTAGATCTGTCAGTCAAGACGGCGCCCGACCACCTGGACGTCGAGGTTACGAAGGGTTACATCAGCGACATGCTGAGCGATGTCATGGGCAATGCCGAGGAAGGCAGCCTTTGGATCACCATCCAAAAGCATCAGAACATCGTGGCCGTGGCGGTGATGAAATCCTTGGCAGGTATCGTTTTGGTCAAAAGCCGAGAACCTGACGAGGACACGGTTCAGAAGGCTGAGCATGAGGAGGTGGTTATCCTCTCGACGCCCATGGGGGCTTTCGAACTCGCAGGCAAGCTCAGCAATCTCGGAATCATGGGAGACTGAGGCGGGCATGCTAAGGGTGATGGCGGTCGACCTGCACGTCCACACGTGCCTATCACCTTGCGCAACCCTTGATATGACCCCGGTGAAGATCGTACGCAAAGCGTTGGAGACAAAGCTGGCGATGATCGCGGTGACAGATCACAACAGCGCGGAAAATGTGGCAGCGGTCATGCGCGCTGCCAGGGACACGGACCTCCGTGTCCTGCCTGGCATGGAAGTCACCACATCGGAAGAAGCACACATACTCGCTCTGTTCGAAGAGGTAGCAGACGCGCTCTCCTTGCAGGAACTGGTATATGAACAGCTGCAACCCGGCGAAAACGACGAGGATCTCTTCGGACTTCAGGTCGTCGCCAACGAATTCGATGAGGTCGAGGGAATGAACCAGCGCCTCCTTCTGGGGGCGACAACGTTGAGCGTCGAGCAGCTCGTTGAAGCCATCCATACCCAAGGCGGCCTGGCAATCGCCGCACACATCGATCGGGATGCCTTCAGCCTGGTTGGCCAATTGGGTTTCATCCCACCCGATCTGGCGCTCGATGCGATCGAGATCTCCAAGCGCCTGACCCTACCGGATGCACGGGCGCGTTTTCCTGAGTATCAAAACAGGACGTTCATCTCATCGTCCGACGCACACGACATCGGGGATCTTGCCCAGGCGCCGACCCTCATCCGTGCCGCTGAGCCCGCGTTTGCGGAGTTGCGCATGGCCCTCGCGGGCTTGGAGGGGCGCAAGGTCCTTGAAGACAGCCGCGCGAACCACCGGGAGGGCCGCGGAACGGCGGTGGACGGCTGAGATGGAAGACCTCTCGCTTCACATCTTGGATGTGGTTGAGAACGCTACGGCTGCCGGGGCAACGTTGATAGAGATCCGGATCCATGAAGACAGCCGGAAGGACCGGATGGTAATCACGATCAAGGACAACGGGCAGGGCATGGACGGGGAGATGGTCACAAAGGTAAAGGATCCCTTTTGCACCACGCGCACGACACGGCGCGTTGGCATGGGGATCCCCCTTCTGGAGCAATCGGCTCGCGAAGCCGGGGGTTCCATCGAGATCACCTCCGAACCGAACGTAGGGACGGAGGTTGTGGCCAGCTTCTGTGCCAGTCACATCGATCGCAAGCCGCTCGGGGACATCGCCGCCACAATGGTTGCGCTGATTCTCGGGAACCCCGATGTTGACTTCATCTATCAAAGGAGCATTGACGGCGTCACAACGGATCTCGACACCAGAGAGATCAAGGAACAACTCGACGGCGTGTCGATAACTGCGCCACCTGTTCTGAACCTGATTCAGGACCTGCTCAGCGCAACTCCAGAGGGGGAGGATCTGAACGGGTCAGACCAGACCGCATCCAGCTGAGGGGGAGCAATGGCTAAGTTGAGAATCGAGGATCTGAAGAGGATCAAGGAAGGCGTGAAGGGCACGGTCAATCTGAGAGAGGGCAACTTCCGCGTGAAGATCACGGTTCACATGGGAACCTGCGGGATCGCCGCCGGCGCCAGGCCGGTCATGAGCACACTGCTCAAGGAAATCGAGAGCCGCCATGTCACGGACGTTATCCTCACGTCCTCGGGATGCGCCGGACTCTGCAGTCACGAGCCGATGCTCACGATCGAGGTTCAGGGGCAGGCACCGATCAAGTACATCCGATTGGATCCGGAAAAGACGAGCAAGATCTTCGAGGAGCATGTCATGCAGGGCAATCCGGTCGCCGAGTATGCCCTGTCGCTGGGAAGCGAGACGACACACTAGGCGGCTCCTGGAGAGTGCGCCGACCTCGATCTGAGGTCGGTAGACAAAGGCTGAGGCCATGGTCTGAGATCAGTAGACAAAGGCTGAGGCCATGGGTGGACGGCGACCAGCGGCTGGGCGGCGTTCGAGTGAAACCAGTAGGGACAGGACGGAGCTATGGAAAAGACATACCGCGCGCATTTGCTGCTCTGTGCGGGGACGAGCTGTGTGGCCAGTGGATCTCTCAAGGTCAGGGATGCCCTGATCGAGGAGATCAAGAAACGCGGCTTGCAGGATGAGGTCTACGTCGCCACTACCGGCTGCAACGGTTTCTGTGCAGCCGGCCCGCTGCTAGTAGCCTACCCCGACGGCGTTTTCTACCAAAGGCTTCGGCCGGAGGATGTTCCCTTCTTCGTAGAGGAATATCTCATCAAGGGGCGCGTCGT
>JAGMDA010000430.1 GCA_023128935.1 Candidatus Eiseniibacteriota bacterium
GATGGGCGAGTATAAACAGGCAGAGCGACTGAGGTCGACCTGTATGTCCTTGGATGAACTTGACCTGTGGGGTTGTGGGGTTATTGAGCGGATGTGGAGCCGTGTCATTGGCGGAGTTGCCTTTTGTCTGATCTTGGCCCTTGTTGGAGGGTCTGTTCTCGTTTCCGCTGAGGTGAATCAGACCCCTGACACGGGGTGGTGGGGGCTCACGTCTGCAGACTCGGTTGGTGTAGATGCGGCCGTCGACTCCCTGGCTGCGGTTCCCGCCGTCTTCGACTCCCTGGCTGCGATTCCCGCTATCGCCGACTCCCTGGTGGCGGTTTCCTCGATAGATGAACTGGCCTACGAGATTGATGTATTCGAGCCGTTACTGGTCCAGGATGATTTCGGGTTCCTGGCGGCTTGGGAAGCCCTCGTGGCCGACACCACAACGGTGCGCCCGTTGACCTTTGCTCCCCTCGACCACCCAGTTCGTAATCCGATCCTGCTGCGGATCCTGCGCCGCCAAGCATGCCGGGATTTCATGCGCACAGCCTCGGGGGTGTCGGAGGATCTCCGCGATGCCTTCTTTTACGCCTCCGACTCGATCGCGATTGCGGTCGACGCGCAGGCCGATTCGTTGGTGGATGACTTTGATACCGAGGTTGCCTCAAGTGTGTTCTTCCGGGCCTCCCTTTCCGGAGGGATGCGCTATCTTCCGGTGCGTGGGCGCGAATTCAAGCCGACCAGGGGACCTGCCAAGGACTACAGCGTCGACCTGGCGAGTGCCAGGATTGTCCGGGAGCTGTTGTATGATGGCACGCCGGTCTACCTGCGAGTGAATGAGCCCTACGCACTATATTTGCTTCATCTCACGCGATGCACAAGTCGGCGCCTGTGGAAGCGGGAGATCAGGACATCCATGCGGGAGGTGGCCAAGGAGGTTGGAAAGCGTGGACTGACGCACCTCACGCTGCCCTTCGAGATGCCCCCGGCGGTTAAGTCGATCCTGGGCGAAGGGAAACCCAGCTTATCGGTCAGCGGCAGCGAACGGATTACCTTCGGGGGCCGCAGCCAGTGGTTTCCCGATCAGCCCACGACCGAGTTTCGCAAGAAGCAATCGAAGTTTCCGCAGCTCGAAATGAAGCAGGACCTGACCATCCGGCTCAAAGGTTCGATTGGGGACAAGCTCGATGTGGATGTTGACCAATCGAGTCAGTCAGACGTCGCGCTCGAAAACAAGATCAAGATTCGCTATAAGGGCTACGAGGATGAAATCATCCGCCGGATCGACTTGGGCAATACAGGCCTCAGGCTTCCCGGGACCGAGTATGTGAGCTACGGAGGTTCCCACACGGGGCTCTTCGGCATTAATACCGAGGTAGCGCTGGGTCCTGTCACGGTCAACATGATTCTCAGCAAGCAGGAAGGGGAGACCGCCGAGAAGAGGGCCACCATCCGCAGCGAAACCCAGACGAAGCGCATCTACGACTACGAGTTCATCCGGGACCGCTTCTTCTTCCTGGATGATCCCACGCGGGATGCCTACCCGAGCAATGTGGATCCGCTGGCGGAGTCTTTCGTGGTGAAGATCCGGCAGGGGTCGGTGCTCCTGTGGCTGGATGACGGTGATGGCAAGACCCTGGAGGAGTTTTCCACCATCCCCGGGTTTGCCATCCGGAACCTGCGCTCAGCGACGTGGTCTGCCGCCGACACTGTCCACACCGACACGCTCTACTTCGAGCAGTTGGAGCATGAGAAGGACTATTGGATTTACATCGATGAGCGCTTTGAAGGTGACGACACCGAAGTGCACCCCTACATCGTGATGAACCGCTATCTGGATGAGCGATCCACACTCGCTGTGACCTACTATGACGAAGGCACTGGCGAGCAGGTGGGGGGGATCGATGTGGGTGGCGATGAATTGCTCCGCGCACAGATGATCCGCCCGAGAAATGACGATCTGGATGCCGATCTCACCAGAGGTTCCTGGGCCAACACCAACCGGCTCATGCTAAAGAACGTCTACTCGCTCCATCCCGGCGCGGCTGACTGGAGCGGGCACGGATTGCCGGAGAACGCCATCATGGAGGAGGGTTTCGAACTCTCGATCCACTACCAGGGCACGATTGACGGAGTGGAAGACCCCGATGAGATTAAAGGCCACCGACTCATCCGTTATCTGGGACTGGACTACTTCCAGCAGACGGACACCGGACTGGAAGAGGGCCAGGATGGCAAGGCGGACGTCCGCCCCTGGGTCGATCTGGGCAGCGGGTTGATCTACTTCCCCGACCTGCAGCCCTTCGCGCCGCAGGACACGATCTGGGACAACCGGGACGACCCAGGTGATCTCCGGTTCTTTGACCTGCGCGGCCGGCCGGTGGGCCAGCAGTGGGATGTGCTGCCCGAGGAACACTGGAACCGGGGGGTCTATAATCGCAAGTCCTGTGTGAAGGACCGGAGAGCGCCCGGCAGCGACAATCTCTGGGAGACTCGCTACTACATCGAGGTTGTGTATAAGACGCCTGTGACCGAGTTGCGTATTGATGCCTGGGACATCATTGAGGGTTCGGAAGTTGTGACTGCTGGCGGGCGGAAGTTGGATAAGGGACGCGAGTACACAATCGACTACCAGACCGGCTTGATCAAAATCCTGGACCGCGCGAATGTCGGTGAGGATCAGGAAATCAATGTCACCTACAAACGCGCTGGTGGGTTTGGCCAGGCCAGCAAGACCCTAGTTGGCGTGGCTGCCTTCTATCAGCCCGAGGACTCGAAGTTCAATATGTCCAGC
>JAGMDA010000431.1 GCA_023128935.1 Candidatus Eiseniibacteriota bacterium
CCCGTGGCCGCGCGGCGCGGCATCCGCGCGACAAACCCGGGCCCCACCTTCAGCAGCTGCAGCTTCACTGGCAATGAGGCCACTTCCGCTTATGGTGGTGCCATCCTGTGTGACAGCGAGAGTGAGCTGAATCTCATCGCCTGCAGCTTCACCAGCAACACCGCCGACAGTGTCGGCGGCGCGCTGGTCATCCGCGATGGCGCCGACGCGACCATCATCGGCGGCTCGTTCGACAGCAACACGGCCGGCTATCACGGCGGGGCGATCTTCGTCGATGAATCCATACTCAGCGTCTTGAATACCAGCTTCACTGACAACGAAGCGGGAACCTACGGGGGGGCACTCTATGCCTACGATAGCAGTCCCGGGATAACCTCCTGCACTTTCACCGGCAACACCGGCGCAGATGGTGGCGCAATCGCAGCGACAACCAGCAATACGCACACCACCTACCAACTCGGCATAACCAGCTGCGAATTTGCCGGCAATGTGGCCAGCCACGGCGGTGCAATCCGTCTCCTGCGCCATGGAATAGCCGCCAATATGTGCACAATGACGGCGAACCAAGCCACGAGCACGGGCGGTGCCATCTACTGGTCGGACGGTAATGCAGTCAGCTCGTCATTCACCACCTGTACGTTCGCCGGAAACATCGGCTATTCTCAGGGCAGCGCCATGTTCCTCGCCGACGCCGCGCCGACCATCGACGGCTGCACTTTCGTCGGCAATGAATGCAACGGTGGCACCCTCTACTGCTACGGGGGCGCCACTCCGCTCATCACCCACACGATCATGGCCTTCGCCACCTCGGGAACGGGCATTGAGTGCGCGGATGGATCGAGTGTCCCCACTTTGAGTTGCACCGACATCTACGGAAACGACGGTGGCGACTGGGTCGACGACATCGCCGATCAGGCCGCCAGCGACGACAACCTGAGCGCGGATCCGCTTTTCTGTAGTGCCCCTGACGGCGACTACACCCTCGACCGCAGTTCGCCGTGCAGCGCCACCCTTCAGCCGACCTGCGGTCAGATCGGTGCGCACGCAGCCGCGTGTGGTGATCCCCCCAGTCCCGCCGTGTGCTGCGTCGGCGAGACTTGTTCGCTCGTCATCGAGAGTACTTGCACCAGCCTGGGGGGGGATTGGCTCGAAGATTTCACCAGCTGTTCACCCAACCCGTGTTCCAGTTCGACCGGCGTCTGCTGCAACGGGGAGACATGCTCGGTCGTAAATGCCGCCACCTGCGTGGCGGCCGGCGGCGAGTGGCACGCGGGCTGGAACAGCTGCGATCCGAACCCCTGCGCCCCCCCGCAGGTGTGTTGTACAGGCGGCTTCTGCCGGATCACCCTCGAGATGATCTGCGACGACATCAATGGCATCTGGTATCCCGAGGAGGACGAGTGCGATCCGAATCCCTGTCCGGCAACTGCCGCCTGCTGTGTGGGCAGCGCCTGCTCGAATCTGACCTCCGCCGAGTGCATGGCGGCGGGCGGCGACTGGTACGAGGGCTACAACTGCGGCGGGCGCAGCTGCGATAACCGCCGCGCGTGCTGCTTCGACAATCTCGACTGCTTGCTCATCTGGGGGGACGCGTGCGCCGATCTGGATGGCGACTACTGTCCCACCTGGAGCAGCTGTGATCCCAATCCGTGTATCGAACCAGTGGCCTGCTGTTTTGACGGCCTGTGCGAGCTGCTGCCAAGTGACGCCTGCACAGCGCAGGGCGGCACCTGGCAAGTGGAGGAGACCAGCTGCGACCCCAACCCCTGCCCACAGCCCGCGGCGTGTTGTGTCGCGGAAGTCTGCGCGCTCATGACCCAGTTCCAATGTCACGCGGCCGGCGGGTTCTGGTACGAGGAAATCGACACCTGTGACCCTGATCCCTGCGGTCCCGTGGCAGCGTGTTGTACTGGGATGGTATGCCACCTGTTGCCAGAAGACCTGTGCACGGAAATCGATGGCGATTGGCACTCAAGCGAGACCGCGTGTGATCCAAACCCCTGTCCCCCACTGGGAGCGTGCTGCGTAGACGATGCGTGTACGATGACGTCGCAGGGCGACTGCAGCGGCATCTGGTTCTCCGATATAAGCTGCGGCCCCCATCATCTCTGCGCGGAGCTGCGAGTGTGTTGTGTCAGCGGCACCGAATGCCATTTGACATGGCTCATCGAGTGTCAGGACATGACCGGCGACTTCTGCCCGAACTATTCGAGCTGTGATCCAAACCCGTGTCCAGTTCCCAGCCAGGAAATGTCCTGGGGCCGGATCAAGTGGCTCTACCGCGAGCAGAATTAGGCCTCCTGCGGCAATAGTCCTCGGCGCAATCCGCTGTCGCTTGCGCGATAGCCCGCCATCTGAGACCGTACTCGCCCCCGGCGCTCACATCCGGTGCCGGGGCGCGGGGGGTCTGTTTCTGCCCACTCCCCGTCCGGCGATCGTGCCAGCTATACGCCCTGCCCACACAGTCTGCCACTCTGGCTTGCTACACGGTCTGCCAGACAGGCTAGCGCTTCAGCGATTCCGCAATTGACCCGCAAGCCTCCCACCGAACTACTTCTTGATCTGTCACTTGCGTCCATCAACCCTTGAGGGAGCAGATTCGCATTCGATTTTTCCCTTGACGAGTCTGCAGACCGGGCATCTGCCGTTCTGGAAAACCTGGCTATGCGCGCCGATGCCCAGTGCCGACACCCTCGGGCGCGTCATGACCGGTATCGAGATCGGCGACCTGCGCGAGATCCTCTATGTTCAGGCCGAGTTCTTCGAGCAGGCAATTGCCGCCGGCAAGCACGTGGTGGCGGTACTCAAGGATGAACGGCGTGATCTGCTCGAGGATGCACGCGGGCTCTTCTCCCAGATCGAACCCTGCCATGCGTCCCGTGGCCGCACGCGGCGGCTTCCCTGGGATCAGGAGGGGTTTACTTCCTGGCCCAGTCTAGGCCGGGAGGCACGAGTGGTTCGTAGCCTGGAGATCACGCGGGTCAAACGCCACCTCGATGCGCGCGCCGAGCAACTCCAGTCCGAATGGTTCTGGGTCACGACCCTATCGGCCGCAGAAGCCTCTACCCTGGCAATCGTTGAGCTGGGACACGAGCGTTGGGCTATCGAGAACCAAGGCTTCAACGAGCTGGCCAGCCACTGGCATGCCGATCATGTCTTCCGTCATCCCTCCTCAGGTGGATCGTCGCTGTAGGCAATTCCCGGGGGAGCGTGCACAATCAGGACGCCCCCAATCAGGCTCTCTGACTCAAGGCCCATCGCGCCTGCTACCACCCCCGACAGGGTCAATGCGACGATCCCCCAAAGCATATTCCTCATCTGCACACGCTCCCCATGTTTGAGGCGCTCGCGGTTGTGGCGACATCCATGCACTCCACACCCGAAGGCCCGTCTTCAGGGCAACCGCCCCCTGTATCACCGAAGCACAACCAAACCTTGCCGGCAGACTCGGCTTCCCGCTCTGGCCCCGGCGTAGTAAACACCCGGCGTCACCAGGCGTCCGGAGGTATCACGGCCGTCCCAAGTCAGGGCAAGCCTTCCCGGTTGTCCGCTCGAGTTGCAGGCGGAGATCCCACCGTCGGGGTTCCCGTCGGACCATTCAGACGGAATCTCCAGTGTGCGCACCAGGCGCCCCATGGCGTCGTAGACCGCCACGTTGGAAACCTCCGTGCGGCCACCCTGCCAGGCAAGCTCAAGAACGACCTCCCCCTGGGTTGGATTCGGCTCGGCGCACAGAGAGAGAATCATCGTTTCCTGGCCTCCTGAACCCTTGGGGTCCTCCCCCGCCCAATCGTCGACTCCCGCTGTGTACGGATCGGCCCGGAAGACGTAGGTCTGGGAACCGGAGTCAGAAACACTGGCCACCACTAGGATGATCTCATCGTCGGGGTTGTAGAGTCCGGCGACACCCAACGTCCCGGCCTGGGTGTTGGGATCCAGCGACATGCGCCGAACCGCAGTAGTTCCGTCCCCGCGAAGAACCAGTGCCCACACAGCAAAGACGTTGTTATCAGCGCCGTCGAACTCCAGGCTAAGGGCACTAACCCCGCCTCCGCTGAAATTGCAGAAGCGATAGTAATCGGTGGCCCAGTGACCAACGGACTCGGTTTGGTCAGGGACGGGGTAAGTGTCGTAAGTATTCACAACACTGAACGCAGGCAGGTCGGCTCCTACGTAGCCGTAGCGTCCGCCTGGAAGGGTAGGATCGTCGAGGAAATTGGCCACCGCCCAGTCGGCAAAGACATCGGCCACATCCTCTTCGTATCCTAAGTTGTTCAGCACTTTCTCATATCCGGTGATGGAGTTGGCCGACTCGTGAACCACAGCGTAGACCGCATCTCTGCCCCCATATCGCTCGTAGAAGTAGAGTGACCACAGGTAGACCTTGATGTAGTGCTTGTAATTGTCCTCACCCATTCCTCCCCACTGAGTGAGCGGGAGGTCGGGGTCCTCATTGAAGGCAGCGATGACGTCAGGGCGGCCGTAGAGCCACATGGCGAGTTCCGCCATTCCCTCATCGACCCATGTGTCCTCGTTGTCGTCATACTTCCAGTGGATCAGGTGCTCGAACTCGTGGGCGATGACTGAGAGCATGTAGTCGCCGCTCGGGCTCTGCCCGTTATTGGGGTTTAAGTAGAGAACCTCACACTCGTTGCTCGGGTAGGTGTAGTGCCCATCCGGGTACTCGTCCCACCAGAAGAAGAAACCATCGGCGGGAATGCCAAAGTCAAACCACATCAGGTAGATGCGTTGGTCATCGTCTAATTCATCTGGCGCCTCGCCGAAGTGGAGGGTATCGACCTCGTAGATACCCCTATCGGGATAGGGACCAATGCTGCTGTGCTCCCACCGCTCGAGAATCTGGTCCACATCGTGCTGGAAGATGTTGACCTCCCACTGGGAATCCTCGACGACAACATAGCCATGGTCGCTTTTCCCGCGCACCGTACACATCATCTGATCGAAGTGAGGGGGCATGGGATAATGGTAGAAGATCCACCAGAGCCAGGAATCTCCCACCTGCGGATTCGGGGGCGGGCCTGTGGGGAGTGTCGAGTCGGTTGCGAAGTGGGGTGGCCCAATCGTCTCTGGATCCGGGAAAGGGATCGTACGCATAGGGAATTCCGATGCATCTGGCGTCTGCCCGTCCACCGTCTCCGCTACCGCGGGCAGCGCTACGGTGAGCGGCAAGAGAAGGAACATCAGCAGGCAGAGAGTTGGGTTGAGGGTCAGCAACGAGCCGCTCACAGCGTGCTTCTTAATCCGTAGCATTTCGGCAACCTCCTGTTCTCGTTGGGATGCCTAGCCCGGAACGCGCTCCAACTTGCTCAATTGCGTGCCGTCCAAGCAAATCCCGCCGCGGAACCCGCACGGGCTTCCGCTTCACCTGATGCCAAATCGCCCACTTCAAGTCCTCATTAAGTCCTCATTCGCCCCAGGGCACTGTGTTCTGGTCCGGCGCGACGCTGCAGCCGCTGTGATGACCCCGCAGGGCATTGATGCGGCCCTCGGATGAGGCCCCCACAATGGCCGTCTTTTTCCTTGACGCTGTCCTATGGCGATGACCATAGTTTCGTCGAACCAAGAATCTTTAGGGGCGCCCAGAGCGCAGTCACGAGCAGGGTGCCCGACACAGGTGAAAGGTTTTTTTTGAGTTCGATGTTTGTTATACCAAAAGATACTAGGAAAGACAAACATTGAATTACGGGCGGCTCAAAAAGTCGAAAGGACCCTGAAGGCGCGCAGCAGACGCCTCCACTGTCGTTCGATGTCAGAGGGAGGGCATTCGATATGAGTTGGAAGGCCAAGAAATGAAAAGAGTTATGGCCGTGGGTCTCGTGGCCGCGTGCGCCCTCGCCCCCACGCCGGCCTTATTGGCAACAGATGGAACTGACGCGGCTGTCAGCGGATGTGTCTTCAACACGGCCGACGGGATGCCTATCCCCGGCGCCGAGATCGCTGTGGAAGGCTCGGAAGCGAGGGCCAATATGGATGACGAGGGGTGTTACACCTTGAATGGTCTGAATTTAGGAAACTGCACCCTGCTCGTCAGTGCGGCTGGGTTCGAACCCGCGTCGTCACAGATCACCATTGGAGCTGGAGAGGTCTCGCTCGACTTCCACCTGCGGCCTGTGCTCGTGCACGTAGAATCGATGGTAGTGACCGCCACGCGAACGCAGGAGCCGCTCAAGGACGTCCCCATCTTGACTGAGGTTATCTCCCGTCAGGATATCGAAATGAGCGGTGCCATCACGGTCATAGACGCCCTGCAGGATCTTGCGGGCATCGAGTTCTCCCCGGACCAGCACGGTGCCAACATCCTGATGAATGGCCTCGGACCCAGATACGTACTCTTCCTGCTCGATGGGGAGCGCATAGCAGGGGAAGTGCGCGGAAACATCGACTTCTCGCGATTGAATACGGCCTGCATCGAACGCATCGAGGTGGTCAAGGGAGCAACATCCTCCCTATACGGTTCAAATGCCATTGGTGGCGTCGTCAATATCATCACCCGCGGGGTCCGCAGCCCTGTGGAGATTGACGTCCGCTCCCACTTCTCCGACTTCCGCGAGTCCGTTCTAGAAGCCGCCCTCGGCCTCAAACGAAACCGGCTGAGTTCCAGAACGCACATCGTGCGCAAGAAATCGGATGGCTACGACCTGGACCCAACCACTGCCCGCTATACTGTCGAGGCATACGATGACGTTTCGCTCGGACAGAAATTCACAGTTCCCGCAACGGACAGACTGATTCTGACTGTGGGAGCCAACTACTATGAACATGAACGACTGGATGCCACTCGTGAAGTGACTGGCAAGTACAGAAAGTCCTACAGCAGATCCTACAGCGGCGTGGCGGAATACCGGCTGACCGATTCCCACCAGCTCAATGCCAGTTGGCATGCGGACAACTATGAGACGCGCGACGTCCTGGAACGCCTCCAGGACAAAGAGAGAACGATCTACGAACATGACCGTCACACCGGACGCCTGGCCGCCTCGCTCTCATGGCGCGATCGCTACAAACTGATCCTTGGTGGTGAGTATGACCACGAACGTCTCTTCTCAACGCGTATTGAAGGCGAGCAGCGCACAGCTGACGACTGGATCCTGTATGCGCAGGAGGACATCACACTTGGAGATAGTTGGAATCTGGTCGCGGGATTGCGCCTCGACAACCACTCCGCCTACGGCACGCATCTCAGTCCCAAGATATCCGGCATGTTCCAGCTGTGGCCCTTCAACTTCCGCGCCACCTACGGCACCGGTTTCAGGGCGCCCACCCTGAAGGAAATCTACCTGGATTGGGATCACGGAGGTGCTGGCCCATACGTGTATGGGAATTCAGATCTGGCGCCTGAAACAGCCCGCCAAGGATCCCTCTCCGCTGAGTTACTGGGCTCTAGATTCAGTGGGTCTGTCTCTGTTTTTCGCAACGACCTGAAGGACATGATCGATGTTACGCAGTCCATCAACGAGCCAAACACTTACTTCTACGAGAACGTTGATGAGGCCCTGACTCAAGGCATCGAGGCCCAGGCCAAGATCGCTCTGGTCTGCGGGCTCGGCCTTTCGTGTGGTTATGTTTATCTGGACACGGAAGACAAAACCACTGGCTTGGAGCTGTACGGGCGGCCTCGCAACAAGGCAACTGTGAGGCTGGACTACGCCAACCGCAGCCTTGGATTGAACATCAGCCTGCGTACGAGGATCGTTGGGAAGAAGTTGATTGGCGCGGACGTGGACCAGACAAGCGGCGAAAGCATCGAATACCACCAGGATGCCTATGACCTCTGGGACCTGATTATCAACCAGGATATCTTTGACTATACGACCGCAACCATCGGGGTCGACAACCTATTTAATCAGATGGACAGGCAGTATCTACAAACCCCGGGACGGACGTTCTATGGCGCAATGCGCGTTCGCTACCACTAGCCCTGATGCGGCAATAATTTCTCGCGTGAGCAATAGCGGTTTGCGCCGAGAATTATTGCCGCATCAGGGCTAGGCGCGGGCCCTAAGTGTGACAGGGGAGTCCTGACGGTGCGGATGATGCTCAATGGCGGGAGAATTGGGAAGTGACACTGGGAGATAGGGAGAAAGGGAGAAAAATGAAGTGGCTCAAGCTCCAAGATTGGATCTTCTTGCTGTGCGCGGCGGTGGTGGTCTTTGTAGGGGGTGGGTGCAATGACGACAGCGGCAACCCGCTGGTTCCGCCCATCAGCAATGCGGTTGGGAACGAAGTGATGGTGGACGCCTCCGACTACTACGAATGGGCCTACTTCTCCTTTAGCAAAGGAGACACGGTTACGGTAGAGGATGCGGGCAGCTCGCTGGACTGGGATCTGGGCCTGCGTCGCTACCATTTCCGCACCAACAGTGGAGTCTCTGGTTCGGGAGAAGGGGCTGCAATCAATATTGGTCTAATGGCGTTCGACTCCCTGACCGTAGCGCCGGACTCCGGCTATGTGGTAGATGACTCGCTGACGGTTCCACAGATGGGCGGGTCCATTACATTCCCCGCGAGTGCGGTCCTGGAAGATTGGTGTGACATGGATATGAGCACTATGCCACCGATCTGCACGCCTACGAACAACATCTTTGTGCTCAAGACGTCTGATGGGAAGTACGTAAAGGTCTGGTTCAAGAGCTACTACAACCCGGAGGGGCCATCCGGCCACATCACCTTGCAGTATCTTTACCAGCCGAACGGTAGCCAGGATCTCGCGGAATGAATTCCGCGCTCCTCCTTTCCGGGCGCGAGTGTCAGTTCGCTTATCGCCTGCGCGGGCCCTAACGGATTAGGACCAGACCGCGGCTGGCGTGCCGGTTCCCCTCGCGGAGCACGGCATAGTACATCCCCTGGGCCACGCGCTCCCCGGTCTGGTCAAGCCCGTCCCACTGCACCACATGGATACCCGGCCCATACGCGCCCCTGCGGATCAGGTGGCGGATCATCCTTCCGGACACATCCACGATGATGAGGTCCCAACTCTTGTTTCCGGGCGCACGAAGCCGCATGGCGCACAGAGAGCGGAACGGGTTCGGCCACGGCGGTTCCAGGACCAGCTTCGATGGTTCCGGGGGGGCGTAAAGCGGGTGGGCCGGCGGGGAGATCTTGAGGGAGTCGCCCCCTGCTGTGAGGCCTGTCAGACGGTAGTAGTAGCGCCTGGCGCTCTCCACGGAATGATCCAAGAAACTGTAGAGCGAATCATCCGCTGCCGTGATCGGATCGCCACTGAGCTGTGTGGCGGATTCCTCGTCAGCCTCCTCTCCTTCCCAGCGGTGCAATAGGAAGCCATAGAAAGAGTCGGGATCGGCAGGGGACCACTCCAGTAGCAGACCGTCCTCCAGGCTGCTGGTCGACCAGTGAGTGAAACCCTCAATCGGCGTGTAGTTCAGGCGCACTGTGAGTGCGATGGCCTCCAGGGGCCGGTCAGGGTCGTTCGAGGAGATGAAGATCTTTGCGGCGTAGTCCTCCTCGACAAACCCCGCGAAGTCAAGATTGAGCACTAGTTCCAAAGGGGCTGCGGGCGTGACGACCGCGGTTATCTCCGAGACATCTAGCCAGGATGAGCTTGGTTCATCCGGCAGTTGATCCCCGTGGGATTGCTCCTGCTGAAGCTGGCCCAGCAGCGCCCGAGCGAAGCTGTCCCAAGCGCCGGCTTTGGTAGAGGAGTCCCGAGGCTTGGTCTCGATGAGGCCATGCGGTTCTCCGGCTCCGAGTTGTTCAGGTGGCAGGAGGGTGTGCACTGCGAAGCCCACCTGTGTGGGCGATGCGATGTCTTCCAGTCGCACGGCAACCTCCAGGGAGTCGAGACCCTCCTGAAGAATGAGGTTGGAGGGTGGTCCAATGAGTTCTCCTTCGCCCGTCACGACTATGGCCGCAGTCCCAACCATGTCGTATATCATCGCACCCATGACCACCATGTAATCGGCGCCAACATTCCCATTCACAGCCCCGGTGGCGCGCGATAGATCGGTATCGAGAGAGAGGACCAATGTGAAATCCTCCATGGGGTTGGGCATTGAATCGTGCAAGCAGATCTTGAAGCAGAGATTGCCTTCCCACTCCCGGTAGGAAAGGCTCTTCAGATCGGGGGCAAGCGTGTCGGCCGGATCCTCCGCAAGGAGTGTAAAAGTCTCTGTACTGGCTCCATCCAAAAAGCACTGCGGGATCAGATCGCTCCACTCATCCTCTGCGTCGGCGTGATAGAGGTCCAGCTTCAGTTCGCCCGTCGCGCTGTTGGCTATCGTGAGGGTGTCGGATCCGACGGGGGTGCCCTCAAGGGAAGTCTCCACCTGGGCTGCGACATCCAAGGCAGGCCGATAGGGATAGCCCATCGCCTCAAGGGCGTGAGGGCTTTCGCCCGCCCTGAAAACGGAAGTCACTGCGTAGTAGTAACGGGTTCCATTTGTGACCTCATGATCAATGTATGTGAGATTGTTCAGTGAATCCGCGTTGAGCGGTTGCGATGGGTAGTTGCCTGACTCAGTCGTGCGGTAGATACGATAACCCAGGAATGCCGGGGACGTGGTATTGATCCCGGGCGGCTCAGACCAGCTCAATGTAACCTGCTCGTCTTCCCCGATGGAAGCGGAGAGGTCAGCGGGGGGTACCAGCGCCTGGGATGCTATGATCTTGAGATCATCCAGATACCAGCCCAAGTCGACCACAGCGGCGTCGCTCAAGTAGACGAAGCGGACCTGCAGGGAGCCTTCCAGGAAGTCGTCCAACGGTACCTGAACCTTGATCCATCCATCGCTTTCGCCCGCGAACGCCGGGAGCTTCGGAAGGGCGTAGGGATGCCCACCGCCCCAGCTGTTGTAGATCCAGCTTGGATAGCCGCCTGCAGGGGTCAGCAGTTCCCAGGTTACCCCCTGGTCCCGGCTGCAGGTGATCTGCCCGCCATCCCATTCTTCCTCGGTGTTGTACCAGGTGTGAAACTCGAGCAGTGCCGCGTTCCACTCCGAGAGATCGATCTCGTTCATTGTCAAGTTGGAGATGAGTTGGGGTGAGTGCACGCCGTCCAGCACGGTCCCAATAACATGCGACCCCGAATGAGCAGGCGCAGCTCCTGATCCCGGAACACCCCACTCCCACTCACCCTCGAGGTTCAGGTCCGGTATGGCTGCCTCGAGATCCCAGGCGCGGCCCCTGCGGACCTCGAGCGTCAACTCGCTGTCTGGCTCGGCGGGGAAGCGCGCTTCGTTTTCCTGGGAGGAGGTATCACGCGCGATCAGGTGATACGCGATCTCTGTGCCTTCATCCAGGACGCCCAGAGACATAAAGCCTTCATAGAGCCCGGGGAATAGCTCTGGATCCTTGAGGTAGAGATCAAACTGATCTGCCCAGGTGCTGTCCGGCTGGGTCACAGTGGCCTCGATCCGCGCCGAGCCGATGGCGCCGATATTGTCGGTGATCTCTGCCCAGAGCCAAATGCCGTCCTGGTCGGCGGTCGGATCCCCCGGATTTGTGTGCTCCAGCACGGGCGGCGTCTCATCCGTGCCAACGAAGTAGGAGAACACCTCGGCCGGTGCATCGGCGGGGAGGGTGGCCGCACGGCCACTTTGATCCATCGCTGTGATGTAATAGTAGACGGTTGTCCCAGCCGCTTGGGCGGGGATCTCATGCTGGAAGCTCCAACCACTGCCCTCCATTACCCCCGCAACATAGCTGCTGTCGTTGAAGCCATAGTGGAGCTGCACGCTCTCGCGATCGAGGGGGTAGATCGAAGCGATCATGGCCTCGATCGCGCGCGCGGAGGTCGTGTCCTCGGTGTCATAGAGTGGGGGGTGGGTGATGCGCACCTCGAAGTCGCCGATATTGTGGTTTTCGAAGCCTTCCGCGATCGCCTCGAGGTGCGGGGTGCCGTTGGTCAGATCTCCATCGTCGTCATCCTGTAGTAGCAGCTGGACTAGACAGGCACCAAAGTCCATTGGCCATCCGTAGCGCATATAGTGGAAGAGGCTATCGGCCAACGCGATCGCCTCACTCCGGTCTGGGATCTGATCGATTAGTGCTGAGCGCATATCCCAGAGCGCTCCACCCAAGAGCATCCCCTCGCAGTGGGGATCCTCCGCGCACCGATCGCTCACTGGCCAGGTCATATCGTTCTCGAGATTGCGCAGGTAGGTGTCTGGCCCCCAGAAGCCATCCCCAATAATGGAGGTGTCCCGGATGGTTGCGGCGAAGTAGTCGGAGAAGGCCTCGTGCAATACCATCGGCGGCCACTCGGGCAGGTAGGCGTACATGGTCACCAGGTGTCCGTACTCGTGGAAGACCACATCTGCGATCTGTGCGGTGTTCGCACAGGTTTCGTTGCCCGTTAGGAAGACCATTCGCGGTGCTTCCGGGATCAGGTAGGCCATCGCGTTGCAGGAACGGGACTCGTCCAGGGCAATCACATCGACTGGCCGGTCCAGCTCGGTGAAGTGGGTGTCGATTTCCTTAAGGCGCGCGTGGGCGGCATTCGTGTGGATGAAGACGGACCGCGCGCATTCGGAGGCCGAGAGAGAATCCCAGGTAATCGTGGCCGGCAGAGACAGGCTGTCCAGCCGGACCTGTGGGGGTGGGGCCGAAAGAGAATGCTCATGAATCAGGGCATATGGCCCGCATAGCGTGGCCACCAGCGACAGCTCTGAGGTGCTCCCCACATCCAGTGAATCGAAGAGGAAGTACCCTTGGTCGTCAGTGAAAACCGTGTCGATGGGGACTTCCTGTAGCAAGGCGGCTACTTGGAGGTTCGGAAAGCCATAGAGCAGTTCCTCGCCCCAGGGTGTGGGGAAATGGATCTGTCCTTCCACACGGCCCTCGAGTTGCTCAGCGCCGATGACGAGGGAGTGTCGCTCCAGTAGCTCCCCGGTGCGAGCATCCACGAGCATCCGCCAGGCCCCGTCGGGTGCGGCCGTCTGGCAACGCATCCGCCAGGCGAGATGGTCTTGTGCGAGGCCGGAGAAGCGGCTGGGGAGAATGACCAACTGTCCCTCATACCACTCAATCGCTTCTGGAAGGAGCATTCCAGCGAAGGCCCGGCTCCGAGCTTCCTCAAGGGCGATCGACGGCCTGGTGGAGGGCAACACGAGGTCGGGCACGGTGCGAATCGAGAAGTGCAGCGCCCCACCATCGGGCCCGAAGGAGAAACTGAGGCGGGTTCCCTCTACGGGCAATCCTGCGTGGGTCTGGCGGTAGAAGTGGTGCTCAAGGCGCCCCGCGGGCCTGGTGCCCAATCCAAGCAGGTCGCCGGTGTCTAGCCCGAGAAGCTCGGCGTGCTCCTCCACGAACCGTGTTACAAAGGCAGCGGGAGCTTCCTCGAGCGTGGGTGTGTGTCCGATGCCGCTCAACACGCCTCCATTCGCGGGATTCCAGGAAACCGACCACCCGCCGAGATCCCGGGCCAGCGTCTGCTGTAGAGCCGGGCGGGAGAGGGGATGGGTAGGCAACGATGATTGCATCTCTGGTGGTGGAGGCCCAGGTAGAAGGACGGTTCCCTCTGCCGCTTCGGAGGCCGTGTGAGCCGCCATTGCCAAGGCCGGGCTCAACCCGGACAGAAGAGCGCTGGCGAGAATCACCGCAAGACAAAGCTGAAGATTCGAGCAAGGTTGACTGCAAGGTGCAGACCGGTCACGAGCCAGAGCGGATAGGGATCTCAATGACATGGCCGCCTCCGTGGTTCTGTGGTTCCCAGATCCTGTGAATCCGCAGTCTACGCTCCATCCTTGCCTTGGGGCAAGAAGGGGAAGCGGAGAGAGCGCGCACATCCGGCTCGTTAGCACACGTCCGGCGCGTGAGCACACATCCGGCCCGGGATGGGCAGTACGGTGTGTCGGGTGCAGGGTACATACGCGAATCCCATAGGCATGTTTCAGTTGCGCATTCCATATGTGCTTTCCAACTACCTACCTGCGCGGTATGTTTCGATCATCCGCTTGACGGGTGCGCATCAATCGTCCAAGCCGGGGCT
>JAGMDA010000432.1 GCA_023128935.1 Candidatus Eiseniibacteriota bacterium
ACCGTCGTAAACGGGAAGTTATTCTTGCGCGAGCCCTTAGTGCTGAAGGATCCCTGGGCAATGGGCGCCGGCCTGCCACCAGCTGACAAGTTCTCGGTCGAAGAAGTCGTCCAAACCTGCGGAGCGCGGTGTCACACGCACGCAGAAGCCGAAGTGCCCGCTCGTACGGCAACCGATCATGCCGCCGAACTCATGGACACCGTCGTGTGATTCAATGAGTGACATGAGTTCCCCGCGCCCATCACGCAAGTGGCCGTTTTCCATCCGTCCGTAGAAGATCTCGACCTTCACGTCCTCTGGTGTGAGTGAGTTCAGCGCTACGCTTGCCTTCGCGGTCAGTCGATCGCCCACTGCGAGATCCACACCCGAGCTGGCCTTGACCTCCAAGACGCGTACTTCGTGCCACTTTTCCTTGATCCATGCCTTCCATTTGGTGATCTCTCTGGCGCGTTTCATGTCGTCGGCCACGAGCCAGTTCCAGTTGAGCAGTGCGGGGATGTAGTAGAGCCGCGTGTATTCCGCAGCGGCCCTGTTCGTATTGAACTTCGGGCACAGTGTCATCATGGATGCCCTGATCTTCCGAATCCACTCCCGGGGCAAACCGTCTGGTCCACGGTCATAGAAGAGAGGGACCAAGGCGTCTTCGAGGATATTGTACAGTGCTTCGCTTTCTACCCGGTCGTGATAGTCAGGATCGTCGTAGGTCTCGCCATTGCCGATGGCCCAACCATTCTCGCCGTTGTACCCCTCGCACCACCATCCATCCAGGACCGAGAGATTCAACCCGCCGTTGACAACCACTTTCATGCCGCTAGTGCCGCTAGCCTCCAATGGCCGCAACGGGGTGTTGAGCCAGACATCGACTCCTTGGACCATTGTCCGCGCCAGCTCGATGTCGTAGTCCTCCAGGAATACGATATGCCGCCGGAACTCGGGCCGCCGGGCGATACGAATGATCTCCCGGATTATCTCCTTGCCAGGCTGATCTTGGGGGTGCGCCTTTCCGGAGAAGATGAACTGCACGGGACGCCGCGGATTTCCAACGATCTTCGCGAACCGGTCCAGATCGCGGAAGAGCAGCAGAGCGCGCTTGTACGTCGCAAAACGCCGGGCGAAACCGATGGTCAAAGTCTCAGGGTCCAGAACTTCCCCAGCCTGGCGGATCGCGGCGGCGTGCGCACCGCGCCGCACTAGGTGTTCCGTCAGTCGCTGGCGTGCTTCCGCTACAAAGCGTGTCCGCAGCCGCTCGCGTGCGCGCCACAGCTCGGCAGGCGGGATGCTGCTCACCCGTTCCCAAACCACCTGATCGACCGGGTTCTCTAACCACTCGGGGCCCAGGTAGCGATCGAAGAGGTGTGCGATCTCGTCTGAATACCAGGAGGGAATGTGCACACCGTTGGTTATGTGCCCGATTGGGATTTCGTCCTCTGGGGCATGTGGCCACAGGCTGCGCCACATCGAGCGAGCGACCTCGCCGTGCAGCTTGCTGACCCCATTGCGGAAGGTGGACAGGCGCAGGGCGAGCACCGTCATACTGAAGCCCTCGGCGGGATCCTGTGGGTGGGTTCTTCCCAGATCGAGGAGTGTCTCTATGGAGACATGCATCCGGCGGCAGAACGGTTTGAGGTAGAGGGCTGCCAGCTCGGTGGGGAAGACGTCGTTGCCGGCCGGGACAGGCGTGTGCAAAGTGAATACATTACTGGCTTTCACGATTTCCATCGCGGCCTTGAACTCGAGCCCATGTTTCTCCATGAGGGAGGCGATGCGCTCAAGCGTGAGGAAGGCTGAATGGCCTTCGTTCAAATGACAGACAGTGGGAGTGACGTCAAAACACTCAAGTGCCCGCATGCCACCAACGCCGAGCACGATCTCCTGTCGGATCCGCACATCCAGATCGGCATCGTAGAGTCGCTCGGTGATCCTGCGGTCCCGTGGTTCGTTTTCGCTGATGTCGGTATCGAGCAAGAAAAGCGGCACGCGACCTACCTGCACCCGCCAGATCCGCGCCTTGAGCGTTCGTTCAGCGAGATCGATGTCGAGCAACTCTGGCGAGCCGTCCGCGGCACGGATGATCTCGAGTGGCAGGCCCGAGAAGTGGATCTCGCGATAGATTTCCCGCTGCATTCCATCCTGGTCCAGCTGTTGGTGGAAGTAACCTCGGCGATAGAGCAGACCTACGCCAGCCACCGGGAGGCCGAGTTCGGATGCAGATTTCAGGTGATCCCCTGCCAGCACCCCGAGGCCGCCAGCATAGAACGGGAGGGATTCGTGTAGGCCGAACTCGGCGGAGAAGTAGGCGACCCGACTCTCCTGGCTCTCGGTATGGACCTCTGAGTACCAAGTCGGGTGATTCATGTAGCGGCGCAGGCTGTTGTGGACCCGGTCCATGTGTGCCAGGAAGGTTTCCTTGGTGGCGAGGTCGTTAAGCCGTTCCTGCGTTGTCCGGGCAAGCAGGCCAATCGGGTTGTGGTGGGTCTGACGCCATAGGTCCGGATCGATGCGCCTAAAGAGCGCAACCGCCTCGGGATTCCAGGTCCACCAGAGATTCTTGGCGATGTCCATCAGGGGACCGATGCGCTCAGGCAAGGTCGGCCGGACACGGAATTTCTGGATGGTTCTCATAAGTTGCGCAACTTGTCTATACTACGCCAGCACCCATTCCTGGGTGCGCCTGGCTGCCATGGGTTGCCCGAACTGCCATTGGATGTCCACAATGCGCCCTTTACCCCAGGCCTGGCCAGTGCGCCGAGGCCTTGGAAGGAGGACAGTTACGGGATTTGCGAACTTCTCAAAACGATCGTCGGGCAGTCAGTGCTTCTTGACTCATTGCTCAGGTGGCTCAGGCGGCTCAGGCGGGGCAGAGGTTCCCTCCGGAGCGGTCAACGCTCCATTCCCCGGGGGCGCTGCCGCTCGATCTCAGCCCATCATCGGCCCGCGGCTCGATGAACTTTCTCGTATTTGAATAATCTGAATAAGAATAGCTGGACTGTTTGGTGCGCCGACATCTGGCACAATGATGGCTTGATTGCCTCTTGCCCTGGTGGGTGATGCGAGTGGAATTCTGAATCGGAGGGGATGATGGCCGAGAAAACATTGACCAAGGCAGAAATGGAAGCCAAGGCAGCACAGCCCGGGATCGATGCGATGAAGATGCATCCCTTCTATGCGGGCAAGGTCGAAATCGTTCCCAAGTGTGTCGTTCGTGATTTTAGTGACTTTGCGATCTGGTATACCCCCGGGGTTGCCAAGCCGTGTCTGGATATCAAGGAGAACCCCGAAGCGGTTTTCAAGCACACCAACAAGTCGAATTTCGTGGCGGTAATCAGCGATGGCACCCGCGTGCTGGGCTTGGGTGATATTGGACCCGAGGCGGGGATGCCGGTGATGGAGGGCAAGGCGCTCCTGTTCAAATACCTTGGGGGCGTGGATGCTTTCCCGATCTGTATCGATGAAAAGGACCCCGATAAGATCATCGACATCTGTATGGCATTGCAGCCCACGTTCGGGGGGTTCAACCTCGAGGACTTTGCACAACCAAAGTGTTTCAAGATCCTCGATACGCTCCGTGAGAAGGCCCACATCCCGGTTTGGCACGACGATCAGCAGGGCACGGCAGCGATCATCTTTGCGGGACTGGTCAACGCCGTCAAGTTTGTTGGCAAGGAACTCGACAAAGTCAAGATCGTCCTAGTGGGTGCCGGCGCGGCCAACATCCGTGCAGCCCACGTCATGAACAAGGGTGGCGTCCCCTGGCCAAACATAATCCTGCTTGACACGAAAGGGACCTTGCACAAGGGGCGCACAGAGCTGCAGGAGAAGTTCAAGGAAAAGTGGGAACTCTGCGAACTGACCAATGGTGACAATTTGGTCGGCGATATCGAAACGGCCCTCAGGGGAGCTGACGTGATGATCGCTGCTTCCAGGCCGGGTCCCGGAACGGTCAAGCCTGAGTGGGTGCAGGGTATGGCCAAGGACTCGATCGTCATGCCATGCGCCAACCCGGTTCCTGAAATCTGGCCATGGGAAGCCAAGGAGGCCGGCGCGCGGATTGTTGCCACGGGCCGCAGTGATTTTCCCAACCAGGTCAATAATTCCCTGGGCTTCCCCGGGATCTTCCGAGGGACGCTGGATGTGATGGCGCGCACAATCACCGATGAGATGTGCATCGCCGCCGCCGTCGAGCTGGCCAAGGTGGCTGAGGACAATGGCCTGCGCGAGGACTACATCATCCCGTCGATGGACGAGTGGGAAGTCTTCCCCCGGGAGGCGGTGGCCGTGGGCCTCAAGGCGATTGAACAGGGCGTAGCCCGCGTGAACCTCCCGAAGGAAGAACTGATGAAGATCGCCGAGTCAAAGATCCGCCACGCTCGCAACGAGACCAATCTGCTGATGAAAGAGGGCGTTATCCGGCCCTACAAGGAGAATGTCTAGCCTGGACGTGCGGATACATGGCCAGTGCAGAGGGCCTACGCCTTTCTTGCGTGTGGATCGTACATTCTGGCAATACGGTCCTGTCCTATCGCGCGGCGACAGCAAGAAGCCCCGCCCGAGAGAGCGAGGCTTCCTGGGTCCGACCCATCCGGTCCGTTCATCAAGTTCATTCAGCTGACGGGCCGGCGTGGCGCTATCATGCTAGCGGAAGAGTGCCTTGATGGTCCCCCATGTGCCGTCCGCCGTCGGAGTAGTGGTGTAGTTGGCCTTGACCTGAAGTATGGCGGTGCGGCCCCAGGGCGGATCCGGATCCCACATGCCGCTGTACCATGCCCAGGTCGTGACGCCGTTGAAGGTGGTCTGACCACCAATGTCGGTTACGTCATACCCAAAACAGAGGTAGGCGCCGTTTGGAATGACGATCCCCTCTCCAGACACGTCTATATAGGTGTAGACCGTTGGTGGGAAGGTCCCGGGACCTGGGTCGACCGGCGTGAAGGCACCCCAATAATCGGCCGTGTACGCGTTGCCTGGCGGTGGGACGATGCCGCCCACATCCGTCCACACTAACCACCCATAAGGCTCTGTGGGGGGGCCACAGCACGGGAATCCGAACTCCACCAGAAGGAGATCGTGACCCGTGTCGTTCAGTACGGTAGTGATGAACCACTCTCCCCAACCGCTGGCGGAACCCCCGGTCGTGGGCACGAAGTCGATGTACCCTCCCGTGTTGTACTCGAAGTCAGCGCGCACATTGCTGGGCACATTGGCTGAGCCCGGGTTGGGCTCGATTGGAGTTCCCTCTTTGGACGCGGTGTCACCAAGAGCGCCCGGGACGACCAAGGCGAGTGTGGCGGCCACCAAGAAGAATTTCTTCAGCATGGATGCCTCCTTTCTTCGACAGGCGTTGCCATGGCATGCGATCCCGTTCGATGGTTTGGGTAGCGCCCCGAGGATTCAAGCGGGAGGTCCATGACAATGTGTCCCACGAAGTTGCCTAAAATGACGCTTCTGCCTCGCAATGCTGGGCTGCTGCGGGATCAAGAGAGGTATTTCCTACCAGCTATCCATATGATACGCAGATGGGTGCCTAGAATCAACTGAATATGTGAAGGCCCGGCAATTAATCTAGTGGGCATATACAGCTGTAAATGTATGCGCCGTTTTCCGAAATGCTCATTCCACGATAGCTATCTCGGCCCGGCCACGCCCGGATTTCTCTATTAGCGCAAAATCCGGTTGCG
>JAGMDA010000433.1 GCA_023128935.1 Candidatus Eiseniibacteriota bacterium
GGGATGCTGCTACCGACAACCCAACCTCTCCCCGGGGGGCAGCACCTCCCGAAGGGGCTGCATCGCCCGGAGGGGTTGCGCTTCCCGGAGGGGCTACGCTTCCCGGAGGCCCCGTATCTCCCGGGGGGACCGTACTGTCCGGACCGGATGCAGTCCGTCGTATCCTCATCAGTTCTACGTGGTTCGGGGCGGTCGTCATTCTGGCCGCGTGGGTCTACTTCGGCTGGCCGTGGGCCCTCGGGTTCGCTGGGGGAGTCCTGGTTGGGGGTGGGAACCTCTTTTTCCTGGCGGCACTAATCCGAGAAATCATCACCACGCAGAAGAGGAACTTCCAAAGAATTGCGCTTCTTCTGGCGATAAAGGTCATGGTGGTCTATGGGGGACTGGCGGTCCTGTTGATTTGGAAAGTCCCTCCTGTCTTGTCGGTGGTCGCGGGGTTCTCCCTTGTGCTCGTCGTGATCACACTCAGGGCTGTAGGGCGCGAGCTGCTTGCGGGCGGTTTCTTCAGGATTCCGACCCGAAAGGGAAAAGACGGAGAATCGGCAACGTGATTTCTGGCTATCCCCCGATTTCGGTCTTCGCATACAGAAGACAGGTAGGTTGCAGTCTCCGTGCGACACTCTTGACTCCTCCATTCTTGGTTGGGTTTTTTATTGTCGCCTCGCTTGGACTGCTGAGCGCGGGGCCCTTGGCACCCACTCAGGCATGGGCCATTGAAGATGCCCCCGGCGGCCAGCAGGGTCGCCCCGTTGCCGGCGAGAGTGCCGCTGGCGTGGAAGGTCATCATGAAGCCTCCCACGAGGAGCATCCCGAACTGCCCAACCTGATTCATCTGCTCTACAAGGCCATGGGCGGGCCGGAGGGAACCGCACCTCGCTGGATGGAGATCCTGCACCGCTTCCAGGACCTGTTCTTCGCACTACTCGTGGCGGGGCTGATCTGCCTTGTCGTGCGATTGGGTACCCGGCAGATGACCATGGTTCCAGGGCCCATGCAGAATGTGATCGAAGCCTTCGTTGATGGATTTCGCAACTTGATCGTAGGCATGCTGGGCCCAAAGGAAGGCAATCGCTATGCGCCCTTCCTGGGCACGCTCTTCCTGTACATCTGGGGTATGAACCTCTTTGGGTTGTTTCCGCTTATGAAGTCACCGACCGCTGTGCTGAGCACGACGGCAGCGCTGGCGATCTGCGTCTTCTGCTATGTGCAATACACTGGGATCCGGCGTCTCGGACCGCTCAAATACCTTGGGCATCTGGCCGGCGACCCGCAGGACCCGATGGGCTGGGCGCTTGTCATACTTATGTTTCCTCTTCACGTGATCGGGGAGTGCGCCAAGCCGGTCAGCCTGTCGCTGCGACTCTTCGGCAATATCATGGGCGAGGATGCGCTGCTTGGTGTCTTCGCCATGTTGGGTGTGGCGATTCTGGCTTTTATGAAGCTTCCCATTGGCATTCCCCTGCACCTGCCTTTCATTTTGTTGGCGTTGCTGATGAGTACGGTGCAGGCGTTGGTATTTACCCTCCTGGCGACGAGCTACATCATGCAGATGTTGCCGCACGAGCATGAGGAGGAAACCGAGGCGGCATAGTAGCGCTTCGGAATCAGGCCAGGATAGAGGCTTGTGTTTGGAGAAGATCACGGTTGCTGAGTAAACGGTTGCTGAGTAAGAGGAGGAACGAGAATGGATGCAGGGACTGCCCTGGGGTTCGCACTCCCCGCAGGTTTGGGCATAGCGGCCTTGGGATCGGCCATTGGTCTGGGGCGAGCCGTAGGCAGCGCGATGGAAGCCATGGGGCGCCAGCCCGAGGCGGCCGACAAGATCCAGGCGGCGATGATTATCGGCGCGGCTTTTATCGAGGCGCTGACCATCTATGCGTTTGTGAGCATCTTCATCCTCTCCGGGAAAATCACCTGAGAGGCGGTCAAGGCTCAACGCTCGTGACGGGAACGTAACCGGGAAGGAGAGTTGATCCCTGCGGCCCCGCGGGGCCACAGATCCTCTCTGCTGCCCGGTTCGACGGATAGCCCCACCGAGGGGAGCATCCGTCCATCTGATTTCCCTAAGGAGTAAGGAGAGATGCCGTGAAGCTGATTGATTTTCAGCTGTTGATTACACACGTCATCGGGTTCCTGATCGTTCTCTGGCTTCTAAGGAAGTACGCCTGGGGCCGTGTGCTGGGCTTCCTTGAGCAAAGGCGCGTGAAGATCCAGGGCGAGTTTGACGAGATCGAAACTCAGCGCACGCATGTTGATGTGCTGCGCAGGGAGTACGAGGATCATCTGCGCAACATCGAGGCCGAGGCTCGCCAGAAGATTCAGGAGGCGGTGGCGGAAGGCAACGCTGCCGCTGCCAAGATCAAGGATCGTGCCCAAGAGGAGCGCCGCCAGCGGCTGGAGAGAGCCGAGGAGGAGGTGCGCCTATTGGAGGAGTCTGCCAAGGAGACCCTGCGCAAGCGAACCGTCGATCTGGCCCTGAAGGCAGCGGAGAAGGCCGTGCAGGAACGCCTCGATGAACCCAAGCATGAGGAGATGATGAAGCGTTTCGTCGACGAGCTCGATGCCGTCAGCGAGTAAGGAGACTGAGGCCGCCTGCGACGCAACGCGAGGGCCAGCCAGTGGCGAGACGACCAGGATCAGAGATAGTGGGGGACCTGGCAGGATGAGGTGGACGGATGATTCGTGAAGCGGTGGCCAGACGCTATGCCCGGGCGCTGTTCGAAGCCGCCGAGGCTCGCGACCTGCTCGACACCGTAGCAGAGGATCTGCGGGGCATCGGTGTACTTCTGCGGGATCATCCTGAGTTCCATCGCCTGCTGACGATCCCGAAAATTGACGAGCTTGCGAAGCGCAAACTCATCAGCGAGCTCTTCGGCGGCCGAGTCCATGCCCTGGTGGTGGAACTGCTTTTCCTCGTCTTGGAGAAGAAGAGATTCCCGGTGCTGGCTCAGATCATCGAGGGCTATCGCGACCTGCTAGAGGAGCACAGGGGCATAGTTCGCGCTGAGATTACCACCGCGGTTCGCCTGCCCGAGCCGTTGGAGCAGATCTTGATCCAGAAGCTGGAGAGGCGCACAAGCAAGACGGTGCTGCTCGTGAAGCGAGTAGATGCCTCGATCCTGGGTGGCATGATGGTGCGCATCGGAGACCGCATCATGGATCGCAGCATCAGGCGCACCTTAGAGGAGATCAAAGAGGCGTTGATGACCGTGCCGGTTTACGACTAATGCGGACGTTCAGGTACGCTCAGTACAGCAGAAGGTTGGCGGGAAGTCCAGGTCGAGCGGCGGGTGTTCCCCACCGCTGGCCGGGTAGTGGGAGTAGAGGCAAATCAATGGAATCGGGGGCGAAGACCGATGGGATTCAAGCCTGAGGAAGTCAGTTCGATCCTGCGCAAAGAGCTGGAGAAATACGAGACCGAGTTGGAGATGGCCTCGGTCGGCCAGGTGCTGCAAGTGGGTGACGGGATTGCCCGTGTCTGGGGTCTCCAGGAAGCCATGGCAAGTGAGCTGCTGGACTTCCCGAACGACGTCAAGGGCATGGTGCTCAATCTGGAAGAGGACAACGTGGGTGTGGTCCTCTTTGGTGCGGACGAACTGATCAAGGAAGGCGACATGGTGCGCCGAACCGGCAAGCTGGCGAGTGTGCCGGTGGGGCCCGCGGTGATCGGGCGGGTGGTGAACCCGCTAGGGGAACCGCAGGATGGGAAAGGCGAGATTGCCTACAAGGATTTCTTGCCCCTGGAGGGCCGGGCGCCGAACGTGATCGAGCGCCAACCGGTCAATCAGCCCGTTCAAACGGGGCTCAAGGCGATTGACTCAATGATCCCGATTGGGTGCGGGCAGCGCGAGCTGATCATCGGTGACCGGCAGACCGGCAAGACCGCGCTGGCGATCGACACGATCATCAATCAGAAGGACACCGACATATACTGCATCTACGTGGCCATCGGTCAGAAGGAGTCGACCATCGCCCAGGTGGTCAAGACGCTCGAAGAGCACGGTGCCATGGAGTACACGACGGTAGTGGCTGCGGGAGCCTCGGAGCCGGCACCGCTGCAGTACATCGCTCCCTATGCGGGCTGCGCCATGGGCGAGTACTTCCGGGATCGGGGAGATCATGTGGTTGTCATTTATGATGACCTCTCCAAGCAGGCGGTGGCCTACCGGCAGCTGTCCCTGCTGTTGCGGCGCCCGCCCGGCCGCGAGGCCTATCCGGGCGACATTTTCTATCTCCACAGCCGCCTGCTCGAGCGGGCCGCCAAGCTCAACGATGAGAAGGGCGGCGGCAGTCTGACGGCGCTCCCCGTGATTGAGACGCAGGCGGGCGACGTCGCGGCCTACATTCCCACCAACGTGATCTCAATCACCGACGGGCAGATCTTCCTTGAGAGCGACCTCTTCTACGCGGGTATCCGGCCAGGGATCAATGTCGGCATATCAGTTTCGCGTGTCGGCGGTAAAGCGCAGTCCAAGGCGATGAGGAAGGTGGCTGGCAAGTTGCGCCTGGACTTGGCTCAGTATCGCGAGCTGCAGGCCTTTGCCCAGTTCGGGTCGGACCTGGACGCCGCTACGCAGCAGCAGCTCACACGTGGCGAGAAGATGACCGAGCTGCTCAAGCAGGCCCAGTACGTCCCCATGAATCTCGAGGATCAGGTGATGGTGATCTTTGCCGGAGTCAATGGCTATCTGGATAATCTGCCGACCGCGTCGATCGCGCGCTTCGAGAAGGAGTTCCTCGCATACATGCACGAGAAGAACCCGGAGGTGCCCAACACGATCAAGCAAGAGAAGGACATTCCGGAGAAGACAGAGACAAACCTCCACAACGACATCAAGGAGTTCAAGGCCAACTTCAAAGTGGACTAGCAGGCATTCAGGGGCCTGAGTGTGGAGGCCCCGTGTTCCGAGATACGCGGATAGCTATTTTGGCACGAGAGAGGAAAGACTGAGATCATGGCCACGGTGAAGCAGATCCGCCGGCGCATCCGCTCCGTGCAGAGCACGCAGCAGATTACAAAGGCCATGCAGATGGTGGCCGCGGCGAAGCTGCGCAAGGCCCAATCCCGCGCCGAGGCGGCCCGGCCCTACGCGGCCGCCATGGAACGTGCGCTGGCCAAACTCTCCGGGGCCGCTCGCTCTCTGTCGCACCCGCTTTTTGAGGAGCGCGAGGTCAAGTGCGTGTTGCTCGCCGTCGTGG
>JAGMDA010000434.1 GCA_023128935.1 Candidatus Eiseniibacteriota bacterium
CCCTCGGTTGACGTGCTGGCCAGGTCCCTGGCCGTTATGGAAGGCACTGAATCTTGCATCTGTACGGCTAGCGGAATGGCAGCGATCTCCTGCACGTTATTGCAGCTCTGTGAGCGGGGAGACCATATCGTTTCCAGCAATACGGTATACGGTGGGACACACGCGCTGCTTGGAGATCTCTTCCCCTCCATGGGTATTGAGACGACATTCGTCGACCCAGATGATGCGGCTTCTTTCGAGAAGGCGATCACGCCAAAGACCAAGGTTCTCTTCACCGAGGTACTTGGCAATCCCACGCTCAAGATCGCCGATATCCCAGCGCTGTCGAAGATCGCACACGACAAAGGGATCACCCTTGTCGTGGACAACACGTTTACCCCCATGCTTGTTACACCAGCTGACCTCGGAGCCGACATTGTTGTCCACTCGCTGACGAAGTTCGTCAACGGTGCGAGCGATGTGATCGCAGGCGCAGTCTGTGCGAGTCAGGATTTCATTTATCGTATGATGGATCTGCACACTGGCCGCGTCATGCTTCTGGGGCCGACATTGGATCCCCGTGTCGCCTTCGACATCATGCAACGCCTTCCCCATTTGTCTATCCGCATGCGGGAACACAGCCGGCGCGCAATGGCGATCGCCGAACGCTTACAAGAGCTTGGCGTACCAGTGACCTATCCAGGCCTTGCGTCCCATCCCCAGCACAAGCTTTTCAGTGGAATGATAAACGATGGTTTCGGCTACGGCGGCATGCTCACGCTCGACTGCGGGACAAATGCGCAGGCCGATGAGCTGATGTCCATCCTTCAGAACGAGGAACGCTTCGGCCTGATCGCTGTCTCCCTCGGCTACTTCGACACGTTGCTGTCCTGTTCGGGTTCATCGACCTCATCTGAGATCTCGCCCGACGAACAGAGTAAGATGGGCCTGTCCCCAGGCTTGCTCCGCATTGCCGTCGGCTATACGGGGAGCCTCGATGACCGCATTGCTCAGATAGAACGCGCCGTCAAGTCGGTCGGTCTGTGCTAGCCCGCACTTCTCGCCAACCCTCTGCTGTTGGTGGAACCCGGCAACCAAGGAGCCCAGGATCCCGCCAAGTGTGTTGATGCCGTATCCAGCCCCAAGCCGCCGGCCGAGGTGGCTGAGCCTCCTTGTAGCCGTCTTGAGTAAGAGGGGAAAGGACAGGCCTAAGACAAAACCGGGTACCAGCAACGCTACTGCAGCGAGCTGGATGATTCCCAGCGCGCGGATCAGCTTCGCCGTGCGATCCACGATGCTCCCCGCGGCAAGTGTGCCGAGGCAGATGCCGGTCAGGAAAACCACCAGAATCGTCGTGAAAGCGTAAACGCTGTTCCCAATAACGAAGTTGAGGGTGCGAGTCCAAAGCACCTCATAGGCCAACGCGGCAGCGCCAGAAAGGCAGAAGACCGGTATACATATGTATTGCATACGGTTAGACGGATACTACTAAGGCAGGAATCCCATTCTGTCGATGGCTCTAGTGATTCCACTGACTGTGACAAATTGAGCCATGGAAAGGATGTGAACATGGGTGGAAACCCTGCAGAACACCTTGACGATGCACATGATGAATACG
>JAGMDA010000435.1 GCA_023128935.1 Candidatus Eiseniibacteriota bacterium
CCACACTACCCTCCTCATCCAGGAGGGTCTCGCCGCCCCCGGGACCAGAGATTAGGATGAAGGTCACCTCAATCCCCGCCGGCGCCAGGAGTTCGTGCGCCAGGTAGCAGGTTGCTTCCAGGACGCAATGATCCACCATGCCCACGCCGTAGATCCACAGCTCCGGCGGCAGGGCCTGGAAGGATATCTGGCGCACGGTCTCCAGGATCTGGAGAGTCGTTGACCGCTCCGCAGCGCCGCTGCTAACCAGGATCTCCACTATGCCGGCCTTGTTTCCAGCGGCAATAACGACCGCAGCGATGCCGTCGGTATCGGTCCGGACTGTGACTGCGCTTTCGCCCAACGGGGCGAAACCCTCACCGCCCCCCGGGCCGGATACGATTTCGAATGTCACCGCCACACCTTGCGGAATAGGCAGGCCGTCGCCGTCGTAGCACTGGGCGGCGAGCCCCGTGGTCCACACTTGCCCGCCGGCGCCATTGGCAGAGAGCCGCTCCGACTCCATATCGAGTTGGATCGCGCAGACCTCAGGCAAGGGTGTCAGTTCGAGCGGGATGTCCAGCGACCAGTCGCCCGCACTCGCCGTGACCGTCACTGTCTCGCAGAGCTCGGAAGCGATGAAGGTGGTGCTGGCAACGCCGTCGGCGTCGGCCACCGCCACTGTGTCGATGCTGCCGGCGGAAGCCGTGAATGTGATCTCCTTGCCCGGAATCGTGCCGCCATTGATGTCAAGCACGACGAGTTCTAGGACCGCTACGCTCGAACCGTCTGCGTAGATCGACTCAGGATTCCAGGACCAGGTGGCCCCAACCACCCGGGGGAGTTCCAGCAGGGAAATGATGGCCTCACCACGCTTCTCCTGCGTGGATGCATAGACGGTCACCTGCCCTGTTGTCCGGCCAGCCACAAACACGGCCTCAGCCAACCCTTCTCCATTCGAATTGGCTGAGGAGGGCGTCAACTGGCCCATCACGTCCCAAACACCGTTATCATTAGCATCAGTGAAGGAATCCACCCCTGGCGTGTAGTAGCCATCGCCATCGATGTCTTGGAACGACTCTCCCGCCACGAATCGCACCAGCCTGCCCGGGAGTGGACGCCCTTCGCCATCAAGGATTGCAGCCACAACAGAGGACGTGGTGTATCCGTTGGCCAAGAGTTCAACCGGACTGACATTCAGAGTGATGTCTGCGGGCCCCCCACTGAGGAGGATCTCGAGATCACTCGAAACTGAGTCGACAGTGGCCTTGATAAACGCACTGCATTCCACAAGACCCGCCGTGTATGTCGCGACCGCGTTTCCTGAACTGCCGGTTACGACCGAGCCCGGGATGTTACCAATCGTATCCCAGAATCCATCACTGTCGATGTCCACAAGGATCGAATCTCCACTGCTGTACATGCCGTCGTAGTCACGGTCCTCGAACCTCTCACCCGCGACGAGTGTGATGACTTCTCCGCTCGCTGGTTGCCCTCCGCGCGTGACTGTGATGGTCAGCTCTGTCGTACTGGTGCCATTGGCGGGGAGAGAGCTCTCCGTTGAGGTGATCTGGATACTGGGGGTTCCTGTCGGGGGATCCGACGGCCCGGTAGCAACATCCACCGCCAGGTAGCCTACCTCTTTGTCTCCGACCACGACCTTCAAGTTGATTGTCCCGGCCGCGGTCTCCGGGGCCCGGTAGCCTCCGTAGGCCACGCCGAGCGAGTCGGTCAAGGCCTCACTCACGAAGAACTCCCCGGTGGTATTGCGTCCGATCCACCCGAACTGGACCGATACGCCAACAGCCGGTTCCGAATCATCGCCCTTCATTTGGACCCCAACGTATATGTAGGTGGAATCCCCCGGCTGAAGGAAGTTGGGGCTTGCGGTCAGGGAATCGATTACATATGGCGAGTCCCCCGATTGGGTGGGACTCGATGCCTTCTCCGAGCCGCATCCCCCACTGATGGCCAGCAGCCCCAGGATCGCTGCGACTGAGAGGCTCGTTGCAGTGCGCATCATGTTCTGCCTCTTCACCAGAGACCTCCTTCTTCTAAGCAGCACCACCCGCATGGATGGCGCGTCGTTCACTGGGATCCAGATCCTCGTGCTTCCCCCGTGGAATCCGGTATGACGCTGCCCGGCTATACCTCAGCGCTCAAGATGCCCGCTCTTGCCCCCCCGCTACCCTGCCCGCAAGTCGATTGATCTTGACCGCATACGGCCCCTGTTTTCCCTTGCGGATTTCGAACTCAACCAGATCCCCCTCGCAAAGGACCTTGTATCCCTCTCCGAGGATTCTGTCGTGTCGGGCATAGATGTCGGGGCCCACATTGCGCTCAATGAAGCCCCAGCCTGTCTGATTGTTGAACCACTTGATGCGACCACGCTCGGGCATCTATATCTCCCTGATGAGCAGCCCGCGTGTCCCATACCTCTATGGACCCACTGCGCGGCTGCAGCTTCGGCTGGCCGTTCCATGGGAGCCCGCGCCAGCGCCGGCCATGGTCCTCCATGACTTTAAGTCGGCCGCTGAGGGTGCTAAGTCCAGTTGGAAGGTTGTTGATCCTGGGGCCGTCAGAAGATGCCCTGGGCCAAGGATCCACAGGGCCGTGCAACGCAAAATGAGCACCTATCCCATACGTAACCAAAGAGCCGAGGCCGGGTCCGCAGAGGACCCGGCCTCGGCGGAGCTTGATTACACCTGCTGACCAGCGGCAGGCGCAAGCTGAGCGCAGGGCCCTATACGGACCCTTGCCTCGGCGGAGCTTGGGTAGAGAATTCCGGCTGTTTGAGGTAGGGAGCAGTCAGCTGTGTCCGGGGCGTTAGATCCACCGGCGGGATCAGCGTTCAATCATTTCGACATTCGCCCGCGGGATCACTGCTTCTGTGCCGTCGAGGAAGCGAACCTTCAGAACGCGCACCGTTGCTCCTGACTCCACGGGCGTAAGCTCCGGCGGCAGAGCAGTGACCTCGCCCAGCCCGCCGAAATGCGGAGCGCGAATCACGCGCACAGGGCTGCCAACCTGGAGCCCAGCGGACATGCTGAAGGTCTTTTCCCATGACTCATCGGCGGCTTCGGCCTTCGTCCGGCAAATCACAATCTCAGGTCGCATCACGCCCGCGCGGATCTGCGTGGCCCCGTTGACCGAGCACTTCTGGCCCTCAAAGCGGGACAGAAGACTGAAGGTTCGGCCAGCCATCGCCATCGTGCCGAACCCCTCAGTTACGACGAGCGTTATGCCGAGCTGCTCGCTTCCCGTGATGGCTACGCCCAGATCCTTTTTCATGAACACCTTGAGATCATGTGCATCCAGACCCCCGACAACGACGGCTTTCACGCCCATGCTGGCTGCCTTCTTCAAGACAGCGTGCGTGATCAGCGATCCACCAATGAGTACTTTGCCCGCCACATTGCCTTCCAGATGCCGCTCGCTCAGCTCTTCGTCTGCGGAGGAGACGGCCATGTGTATCTCTCCGTGCGTCTCGCCGCCAATGCCGAAGATGCCCTGCACGAAGGCCCCCTGCGTCTCCACAATGACACCTTCATTGGGGATGATCTCTATGACCTCGCCGTCGATATAGGCCTCCACCTCGACGGGAATGGGCGGCTCGCGGATGATGACCTGGCCGGTAACGGTTGAGATACTCTCGACAATCCCTTCGCAGGGAGAGTGGCAGTGCGCCTTGAAGAGGCCAAAGAAGCTCTTCGCCGTGGCAATGACCTCGCCCTTCGCGACCGGAGCGCCTTCTTTCTTGAGCATGTATTCCAGCAGATCCTGCTGGTGTTGCCCCAAGATACTGGCTGCTTTGACGGGTTGGACGTTGCCCGGCAACTCGGTGCGGGCAACTACTTGATCGGCTACCACATGGTCGCCCTTCTTCACCATCACCTCACCGGTCAATGGCAACCGGCGTTCCTTTGCAATGGATGACCAACCTGTCACTCGCAACCCAGGCGTATATGCATGCGCCACGTTTCGAGTCCTCCCTATCGCTCTTAGGGCTCGCGCGAGCCCTTACCCCATCACCGCGGTCCAAAAGCCGCCGGGTATGAACCTGGTTGCCGGAACTGACCAGACAACGCAGAAAGGTTCCCTAACTCAGGCCTCTCGGATCCTTGTCATAGAGCTTCAGGGCCTCGGCCCACTCAACCAGCTTCTCGATCCGCTCTTCGCGCTCATCCGGGAGCAGGAAGGGCCGTCTCCCGCGGGCATCGAAAATCAACCCCACGATCCCCCCCTTGAGGGTGCGCCTGAGCACTTTGCCTCGTCCGGCTCCGACATCGAAATGGCCGTCGGGCTCCACCTGGACCTCAGCCTGCTGGCCCACCTCCAGCGGAATGCACCGCAGGGTCCCATAGATCATCTCGAACTTCTCGCTGTTTCCGCCCGGGAGTTCAACGCTTACCGTCATGCACCTGCGCCGCGGCTTCGTGCTCCCCACGGCGGCCACTACTGTTCCAAGGTAGATCATGCAATCGTTGGTAAACACATCAGTTGCGGCCTTTTTTGCGGATTCGTTCTCAACCTCTGCCAGAACTCCCAGCTGGGGCATCATGAAAATTGAATCCACGGCCAGCTCGGTTACACCCTCGGGCAGGAAGGCATCGATCATCATCATGGCCGCTTGCGAGCGTTTGGGGGCGTGGGATAGTGCCCCGCCGCTGCCCACAAGCAGGTCCAGGTCCATCATATTGATCAGCGTCTCACCGCTCGTCGTCTGCTCGAAGGTGTCCGAGATAGTCCGCTCCTGCTGAACTCCCTTAAGCCCGACGGCCAGCGATTTGTGCTGTTCAAAGGCAAGTCTGAGCGCCTCGCGGGCGAGTGCCTGCTCCATGATCAGTTCCTTCAGCGTATGGGGGATCGTTGTAGGGCGGATCATCTTGTTCTTGACACGATTGCGTAGATCGCCCTCCTCCATGCTGAACGGCATCCAGCGCATTACATTCTCAACTCCCGTGGGCGTTCCCACTCCGGATTCCACAAGTACATTCGAGACCGAGTAGCTCATGCCCAGGTTCGCGCTGACCGTGCGGTTGAAGACCTCCTCAAAAACGCTGAAGACGTCGGTTGTCGCCCCCCCTATGTCGACCCCAATGACCTGGATGCCCTCGCGCTTGGCGATCGTATGGATTATGGAGCCAACCGCCCCCGGGGTGGGCATAATCGGGATCGGCGACCAGGCCATCAGTTTCTTGTAGCCGGGCGCGTGAGCCATCACGTGCTCCATGAACAGATCGTGAATGGCGTGGCGCGCGGGCATCAGGTTTTCGCGCTCCATCGTCGGCCGGATGTTGTCGGTCATCATGAGCGCCGTCTTCTCAGTCAAGCGCTCTTCGATCAACCCACGGGCCTCTTTGTTCCCTGCGTATATGACCGGCATCTGATATGAGGTGCCGAGGCGGGCCTTTGGGTCGGCGGCGGCGATCGTCTCGGCCAGTTCCACTACATGCGTCGTGGTGCCACCGTCGATGCCGCCCGAAAGCAAAACCATATCGGGCCTCAGGTCCCGGATCCGCCGGATCTTCTCATGCGGTAGCCGTCCGTCGTTGGAAGCGATGATGTCCATGACGATGGCTCCCGCTCCGAGGGCGGCGCGCTCGGCGCTCTCACCGGTCATGCTCTTGACCACTCCGGTAACCATCATCTGAAGCCCACCGCCGGCACTCGAGGTGGAAACATAGATATCCACCCCCTCGGTCTCGCTCTTCTGGGGCGTGATGATCCGGTCCCCATCGAGCAACTTGCGCCCGGCCAGCTCCTCAACCTCCATGACGGCGTTCAGGACGCCACGGGTCACATCCTCGAATGGCGCTTCCACTGTCGTGGGCGCCTCCCCACGCGTTTTGAGCCGGTATTCGTCGCCACGCAGTTCAATCAGAATGGCCTTGGTGGTGGTCGAACCGCAATCGGTCGCCAGCACGGATCGGATCTTCATGGATTTCAGATCTTCAGCCACGCTCATAAACCTTGCCCTCTGTGTCGGTGAGAACCTGGGTCCCACCACCTCCTTGCCCACTAGCTTGGAGATAGAAGTGACCTCTCAGGACTGCTTCTTATCCTTCGCCGCCCGCTTCCTGCGCTTCTCCTCGGCCCGCGCCTGCCGCTCTTCTTCACGCGTCTCATCATCCAGCACCTCCATGCGCCGGATCAACTTCTCCACGTTGCTGCGATCTTCCATCATGCCTGTAAAGCGCTCGTAGTTGCGCACGGTCAAGAACGTTTGGACAAAAGGCTCGAGGAAGACTAGCAGTTGGCTGCCCAGAAATGACAGCGGCTTCGTCGACTCCAGGAAAAAGACCGCTGGCACTGCCATGCGCATCCGTACGATCCGCTTAGCTATGGACTCGATGATCTCCTCATCCGACATGTCCGGTAGGGAGCGAGATTTGCTCCCGTTGGTTGCTGTCATCTGGTCCGCCTTGTCCTTTACTGCTCATCGCACGGGAGCCCCTCAAGGCGGACT
>JAGMDA010000436.1 GCA_023128935.1 Candidatus Eiseniibacteriota bacterium
TCTGGAGGCTCTCGAGAAACACCCTGCCTGGGTCCGAATGCTTATAGATTCCTTCGAGCTGGTCGCGACGGATTCAGTGGGCGGCAAGGAAGCTGTTGCGATGCTCCGCGACAAGGCGCTTACGCCGGATGCCCCGACGACATGGCGCGAAGCCCTTGCACACATCTGTGTTGTAACAGGGGCCTACACAGATGCGCTCATCCTGCTGGCAGACCTGGACAGGGAGAAGCAGGCTGCGGGTAAGCTCGTCCTCCAGCTGGCCCACACCCTGGCCCGCAGGGGCAGCCCCGAGATCGCCCTGGCCGCCCTTGACTCGGTGCTGGCCCTGTCGCCCCGGCCCACGATCGCCGCGCAGTCCTGGTATGAGAAGGCCGAGATCCTGCAGAGTCTAGAGCGTCCCAGAGAAGCCGTGCTGGCCTATGAAGAACTCGCGAAACGCTTCCCCAAGGGGGCCCTGGCGATGCAGGCCCGCATGCAACATGGCGCGCTTCTAATGGAGCCTCTACGGAATCTCACGGCGGCCCAGGAGGTCTACGCGTCGATCCTCGATGAGCTGCCAAGGCACCCGCGGCAGAAGGGGCTGCGCAATATGCGCGATCACGTCCTGCTGGCTCTTGGCGAGTGTGCCCTCCGCTCTGGAAACCTCGCGGAAGCCGACAGCACATTCTGCCGCCTCGAAAGGGAAGCCAACCAGGTGGAGATGAAAGAGCAGGCGGCCTATGAGCACGCTGAGATCCTCTTCTATCAGGGGCATTTCCAGGAGGCCGAAGAGGCCTACTACAAACTCACCGATCACTATGAGGCTGGGCGGTGGGTGAACAATGCCCTGGCCCGTGCGCTGCTCCTCGGGGAATTCGGCATGGCGGCGGGCCCCCTGCTCGAGGTCTTCGCCCACATCCAGCAACACATACGGACCGGCGACTGGGAAGATGCTCTCGAACTCTGCTCAGAAGCCCTTGATGACACGACCAGCGATGGGCTGGGTGGTCACCTCCGGTCGGCCCAAATCCAGCTGAGTGGACGCCTTGGGCATTGGGCGCAGGCGGACTCCTTGCTGGCGCTCATGCTTGAGCAGGAAGGCGTAAGCATTCTGACGCCTGTGGCGCTTCTTTGGATGGCGCAGCAGGCCGAGGCGATAACGGAGAGACGGGATCTGGCATTGCAATATTATGAGGATGTCATTCTCCGGTATCCGGATTCGCTCGAGGCCCGGCGCGCTCGGGCGCGCCTGCGCGTGCTTCTGAAGGCAGACGAGCAGTCGTAGACATGAGTCATGCAACGAATCCCGAAGGGAAAGGACGCCGAGTGAAACCATGTGCGCAGCAGAAAGCTGGTGAAGGGTGTGGCCCGGTCCGCTGGTTCGCATGGCTATTGGCCGCCTGTTTTCTGTTTCCTTCCGTGGCTGCGCCGCGGTTGCTCGTTCCCATGGACCTGGTCCAAACGGATCATCTGAGGGCCTATGGGCTGGCCTACCACGCGCTGGAGGCGGGAGAGAATGTGGAATGGCTGCTGAACTACCGCAGCGGCTCATTCTTGATTGAGGACACGAGGGAGAACCGTAGGATGGCGCTGCTCTCGGGGGTTTTCATTCAACTCGTGACTGCTGGGCAGGAGGGGGCCATCTACCAGGAGATCGAAGAGCAGAACATGGAAGTCGTCCTCCTTGAGACAGCGCCCAAGGTGGCCGTCTATGCACCGCATCTAGTTATCGATGAGCCGTGGGATGATGCGGTTGTGTTGGCGCTTGACTACGCCGCGATCCCCTACGACACCATCTACGATGAAGAGGTACTCTCCGGCCGGCTAGTCGAGTACGATTGGCTGCACCTGCATCACGAGGACTTTACCGGCCAGTACGGCAAATTCTACTCGGGGTTTCGCCACGCCGCCTGGTATCAGCAGCGTCAGTTGTTCTTCGAGGAAACGGCGCGTCAGGCGGGGTACGCGAGGGTCTGGCAGCACAAGCACGCTATCGTCCAGCGCATCAAACAGTATGTGGCGCGCGGCGGGTTTCTCTTCGCGATGTGTTCAGGCACCGACACATTCGACATCGCCCTGGCTGCGGGGGATGTAGACATCGTCGATACGGTCTATGACGGAAACCCGGCTGACCCTCAAGCGCAGCAGAGTCTGGACTTCTCACAGACATTGGCATTCGAGAACTTCACACTCGAGATGAATCCGTACGTCTATGAGTTTTCCAACATCGATATGAGTGATTACTCCCGGCTGCGCGGGGCTGCGGCCGACTTCTTCGTGCTCTTCGAGTTTTCCGCCAAGGAAGATCCCGTCCCAACGATGTTGACGCAGTGCCATGTCAATATGGTCAATGGCTTTCTAGGTCAGACGACCAGCTTCAACCGCACGACACTCAAGCCCTCGACGCTGGTGCTGGCCGATACTCCAGGCACCCAGGAGGTCAAGTATGTGCATGGTAATTTCGGGAAAGGCACATTCACCTTCTATGGGGGGCATGATCCGGAGGACTACCAGCACCGGGTCGGAGATCCTCCGACCGATCTGGAGCTTCACAAGAACTCACCCGGATACCGGCTGATCCTGAACAACGTCCTGTTCCCAGCCGCGAAGAAGAAGGAACGC
>JAGMDA010000437.1 GCA_023128935.1 Candidatus Eiseniibacteriota bacterium
GGAGGATGGCTCCGATCCGCAGGCGCTCCTGCGGGATGTGGTTGGAAGGGTTTCGGTGACCTCCTTTGATACTAGTGAGCCGTCCCTATATGACATCTTCCTTGAGCTTGCCGGGGCGGGCCGGGAGCAGAAGATCGCTACCGATGGAAGCCTGGTCAGCGAGGAGATTGAATCCTAGGCAGGCACAGCGAGCCTTATGATCGGGGGTTCAGCCCATGGTACATCGTATCCTGCGAGTCGCAAGCCGGGAGTACCTGGCTTATGTGAGAACGCGCATGTTCATTGTCTCTGTGCTTGCGCTGCCCCTCATGCTGATGCTGGCATTCGCCCTGCCAGTTTTGCTGGAGTCGATGGACAAACCTCCCCGGTTTTTCACCATCGTGGACGAGACCGGATACTATGCCGCGGATCTGCTCAATATTGTGCTGGATGACGCTGAGGCGGTGCGCAGAATTGTACAAATCGGGACGCGAGATTACGTTTACCTTCCGCCGGCTGAACTCAACCTTCCGGAAGACCCAGATGCCCGGCTCGTTGCACTCAATGGAGCGGTTCAAGCAGGACGCTTGTTTGCGTTCTTACTCATTAGCTCCGAGAATTCCGACGACATCCCCGTGTTCGATTACTACACCGTGGACCCATCTGTCGAGCTTTTTCCGGGGATACTGAAACGAGCAGCCAATGAGGTGTTGGCACTCGGTCGCCTGCTGCCGTTGGTTGGAGACAAGGACCTGGTCCTGAATGCCTTGCATGGGGTTCAGCTGCGGACACACGCTGTCACGGAAGAGGGCGAGGAAGTGGCTACGGCTGCGCATGTGGCACGAGCGTACGCTCCTATGGCATTTGTCTACTTGCTCTGGATCTCTGTTCTGACGATGTCGAGCCACCTGATGACGAGCACCATAGAGGAGAAGGCGAGCCGCATCATTGAGGTTCTGCTCTCATCCATCTCGCCATTCGAGTTCATGATGGGGAAACTCGGCGGGCTTGCGGGTGCCGGGCTCACCATGATGGGGACCTGGGTTCTGACCGGTGTTGCCGCCCTCTCTCTCATCCAGAATCCTACGGTCCATCAGGTTGGCATGGGCATCGCGAGCACCTTCACAGGGCTCACGTTCTTCTGGTTCTGTCTGTTCTATGTGCTGGGTTTTCTCTTCTTCTCCGCAATCTTCGTTGGTGTGGGATCTGTGTGTAACACTATCCGGGAAGCGCAAAGCCTGGTCCAGCCTATCATGATCATTATGATAATCCCCTTACTGCTGATGGTCTACGTGACGAGCAACCCAGATCACATCGTGGCGGTGATCGCTTCGTTCTTTCCTCCGTTTACGCCATTTGTGATCATGAATCGGATTCCCGCCAACCCACCCGCACCCCTCTGGCAAGTTGTGGTGGCTGCTTTGGTCCTTCTTGGCTCCACGTGGTGGGTGATTCGCATGGCCGCGAAGGTTTTCCGGATTGGGATCCTTATGTACGGCAAGCCGCCCACACTGCCGGAGATCCTGCATTGGGCGCGGCGGAGTGAGTAAAGAGGCGTACGCGCAAAAGTGGGGTAGCCGGGCCGGGGGGCAGGATTCACGCATACGCGCAATAGTAAGGAGAAGTCATGACACCACAGACCGAGAGACTCCTGGAACGCTTTCTCAAGTATGTCCGAGTTCATACGACCTCAGATGAAAACTCAACCACTTGCCCCAGCACTTCACGTCAATTGGACCTGGCACAGATTCTGCGATCGGAGCTCCAGAAGCTTGGACTGGAGGCACGTTTGGATGAGCATGGCTATGTCTACGCTACGCTTCCAGCGAACCTCCCTAACGGCCACCCGGCATGCGGGAAGGTCCCCACGATTGGATTTATCGCCCACATGGACACGAGCCCTGACGCACCCGGCCATGATGTCAAACCACAGGTTCATAGGAATTACGATGGCACGGATATCGTCCTGCCTGGAGATCCCTCACAGGTGATCCGTGTTGCGGAGACGCCTCCGCTGAAAGACCAGATCGGCAAGGATGTGATCACTACGGACGGAACGACACTCCTGGGCGCCGATGACAAGGCGGGTATCGCCGAGATCATGGAAGCCGTGGAGCGCATGACCGCAGACCCATCCTTGCTGCATGGACAGATCCGGATCGCTTTCACGCCAGATGAGGAAATCGGCCGTGGGGCCGACCGGTTTGATGTCTCGGGATTCGGCGCGCAGGCCGCGTATACACTAGATGGCGAAGTGCTGGGCAAGATCGAGAAGGAAACTTTCAATGCCCATGCGGCGACCTTACGGATCAAGGGGTACAACGTTCACCCTGGCACTGCGAAGGACAAGATGATCAATTCGATCTATGCGGCTGCCGAGATCATTCACCGCTTGCCGGTGGACATGCGTCCGGAGACAACCGAGGGCCGCGAGGGCTATATCCACCCGAGGGCCATCGAAGGCACGGTGGACAGCTGCACAATTCACTTCCTCATCCGCGACCACGACATCGAGGAATCCAAGCGGAAGATCAAGCTTCTCGAAGGGATCCGGGATGAAGTCGGCAAGCTTCTGCCCAAGGTGGCCATCGAACTCGAGGTCAAGGAGTCCTACCTCAATATGGGCACTAAGGTCGATGAGAATCCGAGGATTGTTGAGATCGCCATGGAGGCTTGCCGGGAAATCGGCGTCGAGCCATTTCTCGATGTGATCCGCGGGGGCACGGATGGGGCCCGTCTCTCCTACATGGGCCTTCCTACCCCCAATATTTTTACGGGCGGCTTCAACTATCACAGCCTGCGTGAATGGGCATCGCTTCAAGATATGGAGAAGGCCACGCAGGTTGTAATGAGGATCGCCCAACTATGGGTGAAGGAAGCTTGAATCGAAAACCAGCCGGCCTGCTCGATGCAGAGCAACCTTGAGAAACAGGCCTACATCTGAGATAGAATCCCCAGTGGTCACATGCGTGCCCGCGGTTGCGTTCAATCGATTCCATCCGCCAGGCGGACGTGCGATTGATGGAGAGCAGTACGTTGGGTCATATTGATGGAGAGCAGTACGTTGGGTCATATTGATGGAGAGCAGTACGTTGGGTCATATTGATGGAGAGCAGTACGTTGGGTCATGCTGAAGGGAGGAGGATGATGGCATGAGAATGAGCACCGTCCGAGAGCTGCTTGAGGCCAAGGGGCGCGAGGCTTGGTCGATCTCACCGCGCTCACTCGTATTTGAAGCCCTCCAGATGATGGCGGAGAAGGATGTGGGTGCTCTGCTGGTCTTGGAAGAGGGGCAGGTGGTGGGCGTGTTTTCGGAGCGGGACTATGCCAGGAAGGTGGTCCTGGAAGGGAAGTCTTCCAAAACCGTGCCCGTCAGTGATCTGATGACCAAACGGATTATTTTCGTCGGCCCCGAAGAGACCATCGACACATGCATGAAGCTGATGACAGCAAAGCGCATCCGCCACTTGCCGGTACTAGACGATGGCAGACTGATCGGCCTCGTGTCCGTCGGTGATGTGGTAAAGAGAATAATCTCCGACCAGGAGTTCACGATCCAGGAACTCGAGAAGTACATCACTGGCAGTGGCTACGGGGCATAGTGAGGGTCGATTGCCATGCGGGCCGAAGAGATCCGACGAAGCTATTTGGACTATTTCGTGGAGCGAGGGCACACCCTTGTGCCCAGTTCACCTCTCGTTCCCACCGACGACCCGACTCTGCTCTTCACCAACGCGGGCATGAATCAGTTCAAGGACGTTCTCCTGGGTCGCGAAAAGCGGGACTACGTTCGGGCAACATCCGTCCAGAAATGCGTGCGAGCAGGCGGGAAGCACAATGATCTGGATGCAGTGGGCAACGATGGGCGCCATCTGACGTTCTTCGAAATGCTCGGCAACTGGTCGTTTGGCGACTATTACAAGAGAGAGGCCATCAATTGGGGATGGGAGTTCGTCACTAAAACGCTAGGGTTTCCCAGCGAGCGGCTTTGGGTTTCGATCTACAAGGACGATGACGAGTCCCGTCGGATCTGGCGCGCTGATGTCGGGCTCGCGGATGAGCGCATTGTTCCCCTGGGCGATGTCGAGAAGGGCGACGAGGAGAACTTCTGGAGCATGGGTCCGACGGGACCGTGCGGCCCCTGTTCCGAAGTCCACTATGACATGGGCACCGACGTCGGGTGCGGTCGTCCCGCATGCACAGTAGGCTGCGACTGTGATCGGTTCAGTGAGCTTTGGAATCTGGTCTTTATGGAGTTCGACCGCGATACCAACGGCAAGCTGACCCCACTCCCCTTCAGGAGCGTGGATACCGGCATGGGGTTGGACCGGGTTGTGGCAGTTGCTCAAGGAGCCAGCACTGTCTTTGGGACCGATCTGTTCGCACCTTACTTGAAGTGGCTTCACGACACAGCAGGATGCAGCTACGACGATCCAGAGGTCCGGTCTTCAATGTGCGTGATTGCCGATCATATCCGGTCGCTGACCTTCGCTCTCGCGGAACGGGCCGCGTTTGGCAATATCGGGCGCGGTTATGTGTTGCGGCGCATCCTGCGGCGCGCCGTGCGCCACGGTCGGATTCTGGGTTTCAAGGAACCGTTTCTTCATGAAATGGTTCCGATCGTGAATCGAGTGATGGGCGGAGCATATCCCGAGTTGTCTGATTCCGTTGACCATGTCAGTCGGGCTATCCGCCTTGAGGAGGAGCGGTTCTTCATCACGCTGGATCGCGGGCTTGAGCGGCTGGCCACGGCCGTTGGGGAGGCCAAGGCTGCCGGCCAGGACCGGTTGTCTGGCGAGATCGTCTTCCTGCTGCATGACACCTTCGGTTTCCCGGCCGACCTGACCGGAATCATTGCTGGCGAGAACGGCCTGGGAATCGATCTGGAGGGCTACAGGTGTGAAATGGAGAAGCAGAAGACCCGATCCCGTGCCGCAAGAAGGTTCTATGATGATGCGGCACGGACCGGGGAGTGGGTGAACCTCCATATGGAGCGTGCGGGCGAGAAGACCGAGTTCGTGGGATACGATGCGCTGGAATCAGAAGCCGTAGTTCGGCGCTATAGAGTTTCGGACGATCAGATCGAGATGATCTTAGACAGAACACCATTCTACGCGGAAAGCGGGGGTCAGGTTGGTGACCAGGGACATCTGTTGATCGGGGACCACAAGCTGAGTGTCGACGACACGCAGCGCTTGGGTGACAGCATTGTACAGATCTGCATGTCGCAGAGTGAAATCGACCCCAGCGCGCTGGAGGGTCCTGTGTGGGCCATCGTGGATGCCGAGCGCCGGTTCCGAATCCATCGCAATCACACTGCAACCCATCTCCTGCAGGCAGCGCTGCAACGCGTTTTGGGCGAGGATGTCAGGCAGAGCGGTTCGCTAGTGGATACGCAGCGCCTGCGTTTTGACTTCACCTATGACGAGGGTGTCACAAGTGCCCAATTGGCCGAAGTGGAACGGATTGTCAACGCCTGGGTGATGGAGAACCATCGCGTTATCGTCCACAGCGATGTCCCCGTCGAGGAGGCCAAGAAGCGCGGCGCTATGGCGCTCTTTGGCGAGAAATATGGCGATGTTGTGCGCATGGTTGAGGTGGAGGGGGTCAGTCTCGAGCTTTGCGGCGGAACGCACTGCACACAAACAGCCGAGATCGGTCTGATTCGGATTGTATCAGAGTCTGCTGTGGCAGCTGGGATCCGGCGCATCGAAGCCGTCACCGGCATGGAGGCCTATACGCAGATGGCCACACGTGACGGCGCACTGCGGGAGGCCAGCCAGTTCCTGAACACCTCGGCACCGGATCTTCCAGAGCGAGTACAGAAGCTGCAGGCGGATCTGAAACAGCAGAGCAGGGAGATCCGGAACCTCAAGAAGCAGATCGCGCGGGGTGGGCTAGGGGATCTATCTGTCAAAGCCGAAGAAATGCATGGCACATCCGTGTTGGTCAGCCGCGTGCCGGTCGAGGATATGGAATCCCTGCGCCAAGTGATGGACTCGCTCCGGAAGACGCACGGCGACGGGGTCATCCTGCTCGGGGCTGATGTCGGGGGCAAGGTGGCCCTCCTGTGCAACGTTGGGAAGCAACTCTCCAAGAGACTCTCCGCCGGGGATCTGCTGGGAGAGGTGGCAGCCATCTGTGCAGGAGGTGGAGGCGGTAGTGCCACCCGGGCCCAGGCTGGCGGGAAGGATGTCGGCAGGCTTGACGATGCCCTCGAGAAGGGACGTGCGCTGATCCGCGAGGCGTTGAAAGAGCAGTAGTAATGCCCACGCGCGCGGCAGTTGTTTTTTCTTCGGCCGCCGCACAGAAGGGCAGCGAGTCCGCCTTCACCAGAAACAGGCCTGCGGAGCAGAGCCGTGTCCACTGTCTTCTGTCTGTTGTGGACTAAGGGGACTGTAGTGGGACCGAAACGGCCGCTTGATCGAGGCTGTTCGCCCAGTGCCGGGACCTTGCGAAAATCCGACCGTCGCCCACAAGGATAGCGGATCGGAATGACCCTGCTCCTTTGCCGCATCGCTGTGACACCCCCATGCTTGGCACGTCCTATTTGCGGGCGCAACATCGACTTCGTCTGAATTGCTTTGAAGACAGCACCTTACGGATCCCAGCAGGACGAACCCCTGCGCTGTGCTCATGACTCATTGCCGGTCCCGGAGGGGGCAATGGCCGCGCTCCCGCCGCCGAGTCGCAGAACGGACCCTACGCCCATTATTGCCCGACACGAATGCCAAGGCCGCCCTTCCTCCTTCAGTCAGACGATGCAAATCCGTGGCATGGTATTTGCCTGCAATAACCTAGCCCGGGCGGAATCTGTGTCGCGACTGTGTGAATTGCACCCGATGTGGACGACTGCCACCGCGTTGGGCTCAGGGAGACAAAGGCCAGACAAGGCATCCAATCTTAGCAGGCAACCCTCTGGCGAGTCACTCCGTGCTCGGCCTCAACATCGAGTGGATCGCATCCGTATCAATGACTGTGCCCCACGGGTTCCAAAGGGGAGGATTCTAAAGAGGAAGGCAAGATCAAGAGCGGCGAGTTCTTCTGCAAGGCGTGAGGTATTGAGCGTGGGCCTGGCCTGAGCGCGGGCCTGGCCTGAGCGCGGGCTCCCACCTCTTCCGCCGAGCGAGGGCAGAGATTGCCCAACTAGGGGGAACTGAAATCATGCGAGCTATCATCTTCCTCGGTCTGTTGGTGGCGATCATCCCAGCTCATGCGAGTGACTTTGTAGCATCGGGCGATGGGTTCCAGTTGCGCTTGCAGGAGCGACCAGTCGGCAAGATCCAACACGAGTGGCATGGGCGGCTGCGCGACGCGAAGCGGTATGAGGATCAAGCAGCCTTTCTGATCTCACACGGGCATCGGTGGCATGAACAGATTAGAGATAGTCAGCAGAAGATAGTCTGGTATCTGGGCAAGATTGAACCTGATGCCAATATCAAAGGCGAACCATCTCAGGCAGAGATTGACCGGCTGCTACGCTACGAAGTTCCGTTTGATTACGCACAGGAAGCGTTAAATCGATACGCCAAGCCATTCAACTGGACCTACAGGCAAGAGCTAGTGCTTGTGTTCAAGGATGGCAGGCGGTTAGCTGCGGAACTCATCATCGCATCCGAAGGCGTGGTGCTCAATCTCAATCCGTACAAGCCCCGGTCCACGGTCTACATCTATCCGCTCGAGCACCCGCTGCGTTTCACTGACTTTATGCGCATTATTCCGTCAAGAGATCACTTTGCGTGCTCGGTCTGGTGCGGGTTCCCGCGCCGGCCTAGGATAGATGGCAAGCCGTGGAGATGGGACCCGAAAGATGTGGCAGCAATCGAGCTGTCCGCAATCGAAGAAGGAAATGGTCATGAAAAAGCTGAGCTTGGTGATGGCGTTAGTAGCCGTGTTGACCTTGGCGCTTTGTCCACTGACTAACGCCTGGGAGCCTGGTCCCGAGCAAGGCGGGGACCCATGCGAAAACATGTTACCGATGTCTTATCCGCAAGCCGTGCAATGTTTGATGTATATGATGATGGACCTGGGGATTCCACAAGGTCAGTGGGGGTGGTGGTAGGCACGTCAAGCCAAAGTCGGTCTCGACCAGGGCCGTGGCGGGGCAGTCATCTACTGGATTCTGTATAGATGATGTCATCCGTGTCAACAGGGAAACGAATAGGCTGCAAAAAAGTGATGTCATCCGTGTCAACAGGGAAA
>JAGMDA010000438.1 GCA_023128935.1 Candidatus Eiseniibacteriota bacterium
CCACAAAGACATCGGTGCGACGCCTGTTCGTCGACGAAATCACTGCCGTGGCGGATTGGGAGCGGGCCGTGAAAATGTTGGCTGACGCCGGCGAACTCCGCCGCGTGCTGCTCGTCACGACAGGCTCGAAAGCCGCAGACCTGCGCCGTGGCGCGGAGCGTCTGCCCGGTCGCAAGGGACGACTGAACCGCACATCTTACATCTTCACGCCGATCCCGTTCGCGGAGTTCAAACGGGTCTGCGGGCGCCGTTTCAAGCGCCAGGCGCTCGTGCCTGCGTATTTGCTATCGGGCGGATCGCCGCCGGCATGCTCTGCCTTGGCCTCCCACGGACGAATGCCCGAGTACGTAGTCGAGATGGTGCGTGACTGGATACACGGCGCCTTCGCTGCCAGCAAGCGCCCTCGCGCCATGCTGCTCGACACACTCGACTGCCTGCACCGTTTCGCGGGCACTCCCATCGGCCAGTCCAAGTTGGCCAGGGAAGCCGGCCTTGCCAACAACACAGTGGCGGCCGGGTATGTCGAACTCCTTGCCGACCTGCTGTGCGTGTCCTTCGCCTATGCCTGGGATCCATCGAAAAGGCGCGCCAACCGCCGGCGTCCCTGCAAGTTCCACATGACCAACTTACTGGCCGCGGCGGCCTGGCATCCTGGCCACCCGCGCAGCCCCGAGGACTATTTCGTTCTGCCCCCCGGCCAGCAGGCCGCGCTCCTGGAGTGGCTCGTGGCGCAGGAGTGCTGGCGCCGCGCCGCCGTTCGCGGCGACGAGACGGCCGAGACCATGCTCTTCTGGCAAGGCGGCGGACACGAGATCGACTTCGTGCTCAGCCCCACCGAATTCATCGAGGTGAAACGAGGTAAGACCGGCCCCCTCGATTTCGCATGGTTTCCCTCCGTTTTCCCAGAGGGCCACCTTACCGTGGTCGGCGCTAGCCGTTTCGAAACAGACCGTATCATCGGCGTCACGTTCGAGGATTTTCTTACCGGGTAGCGGATAGGAGAATCCAAAGGAGGCAGCTGATGAACACTGATCAGATCACCCCGAGTCACCTGTCCCGCCAGGCTTACGTCTACATCCGCCAGTCCTCGGCTCATCAGGTCATCCATCACCAGGAGAGCCGGCGGTTGCAGCGCCGCCTTCTGCAACGGGCGGAGGACCTGGAGTGACGCGCGAGGTAGCCCGCCTTTCCCGCGGCAACCATAGCTGGTACCATCTTCTCGATGTTTGTGCGGTCACCGGGACATTCAGGTACGGTGGCGGCTGCCCAGTGCAAGCTATGTGTCCCGCGTGCTCGCTAACCCCACCTACGCCGGCGCGTATGTATACGGTAGGCGGCAGGTAGAGGAAGTGCTCGATGAAGCCCAGCTCCCGGTGAAGCGCGTCAGGCAACGGCCGCGCGAGGAGTGGCACGTTCTGATCAAGGATTATCACGAGCCTTAGAGCCTGGAGAAGCCGCTATCGGAGGAGGAGCAAAGTCGGCTGCGTGAGTATGCCCATGATCTGCCACGGTTGTGGGAGGCGCCCACAACGCGCCCCCAGGACAGGAAGCGCATCGCGCGGTGTTTGATCGAGAATGTGGTGGTGACAGTGCCGAAGAAAGGTGCCCAGATCGAAGCTGCGTTGCACTGGGTCGGAGGTGCGGTCAGTCGCGTGGAAGTGCCCAAGGGCCGGTGCGGCGAGCATCGCTATGTGACGAAGCCTGAGCTGGTCACACTGGTGCGGGATCTAGCCGCGGAGTTCACTGACGATCAGATCGCGCGGATCCCAGCGCACTTCGTGTGCGCCGTGGCGCGTGAGGGTGAATGAAGAAGACCGCCGTCGGCTCACCGCCGCCGATGCACCTGAGGGCTGGCTGTCGCTGAAGGGTGCGGCGGGTGCTCTTGGTGTGAGCCAGCAAAGTCGACCAGGTCGTCGTTGGTGAAGTCCGATCCCATCCACGACCCCATCATCATCGACGGCGAGATCTTCATCACCTTGTTGGTTTTGGGAAGGTAGTTCCACATCTCATTGCCGATCCGGAGCGTCCCCACGCCCTTTTCTTTGCGCGGGGCGAGAATCCGGATGAACGTCTTGTCCATCCCCTCGGTCCACACCTTCATCACCAAGGTGCGTTGCCAGTGCGGGGTGACGATCTCCATCTCGAGGGTGGATGTCGTGCTCGGCCGCCCGGACCGGGGGGGAGAGAAATATCACGCATACAATGCAGGTGATCAAGGCGACGGCCAGTCCAGTCATCGGTCCTGTGATCTTCGAGCGTTTCATTTCGAGTGTTTCCTTTAGCTTCCTATTGTTCAGACTTCAGACTACGAGACCTGTTGTCTAGATTACGCCCATGTTGTCTTGGCTACACGACATGTCGTCAAGGATACGGGCCACATCGTCTCGGCTACACGACGTGTCGTAAAGTTCTACGCGCCGTGCGGTCATCCTTATCCCCAACGACCAGTAATACAGGCGCCGACACGCTAGCCCTGAGAGCGCGCTCGAGCGCATAACGTGACCCCTAAGGGGACGGTTACCCCCGGATTCTGGCCGATCCGGCAGTCACAAGGCCGGGGGCGGATCCTCGACCGATAGCGCGCATAGGTCTCTGGCCAACCGCCGCGGGATTGGGTATCCTGGGGAGTCGGCATCGTCGTACGTGTCGGGGTCCATTACACGCGGAGGATTCAATGCGTCGCTATCCATCCATCGAGCTCCCAGAAACCCTGTCCGCGGCCCTGCAGAATTCCATGAATGTCGCGCAGCTGAGGAGGCTCGTCCGGCTGCTCGGCAAGAAAATGCCCTCGCGCAAGACCGAACTCGAGCAGCTGATCATGAGCGAGATGGCTGGCATGAAACTCAACGCGATCTGGGAGCAGCTCGATACGCTGCAGCAGGCGGCTGTGGCCGAGGCCGTTCATGGACCCGATGGGTGCTTTCGCCAGGCGCAGTTCCGCGCCAAGTACAGGGCCAATCCCGAGTGGGGCTCAATGACCGAATACAATCGGGATGACCCGCCCACCTACCTGCGGTTCTTCTTCTATGGACAGAAGTGGGGATCCGGTGAGCTTCGGATACCGGATGATCTGAGGCAGCGGCTCAAGGAATTTGTCCCCGCGCCCCGTCAGGCCGAGCTCGATGTGCTCGAAAAGATCCCGGAGCTTATCGAACGCCCGTGGGAGTTGTACGACTGGCGTACTAAGCGAACCACGCGAGGCGTACACAGGATTCCGCTAGAGCAGCGGCACATGGAACGGGCAGCCCAACACGACCTCCACGCCGCTCTGCGCCTGATAGACGCCGGCAAGATCTCGGTGAGTGAGAAGACCCGGCGTGCCTCGGCGCGGACAGTTGAGATCGTGCAGACCTCGCTGCACGGCGGAGATTTCTACGCCGACACCTCACAGTGGGCAAAGGTCGTTTCTGACTCGCGATTGTGGGATGGCGTGGGCTCCATCCGGGCATTCGCCTGGACGTTCATCGTCCAAGCGGCCGGCCTGGCTCAATTGCGCGGCAAGCGGTTGCAGCTCACGCGCAAGGGCAAGCAGGCCCTATCGGGCGATCCTGCCGACGTGCTGCGGGGGGCGTGGGACCGTTGGCTCGACACAAAGCTGCTCGACGAGCTACGGCGCATCGATTGCATCAAGGGACAGACCGGCAAGGGCAATCGGGGATTGATCGCCCCCAGCGAGCGGCGTGAGGCAATCGCCGATGCGCTGGCGGAGTGCCCGGTCGGACGCTGGATCGGGATTGACGAGTTCTTTCGCTACATGCGGGCATCGGAGCACGACTTCGAGGTTTCGCAAGACTACTTCATGTGGAGCCTCTATATCGCGGATTCACACTACGGCAATTTGGGTTATGAGGGGTTCGGTGACTGGAAGATCCTGCAGGCGCGCTATGCGCTCTGTTTCCTCTTCGAGTATGCCGCCACGCTGGGGCTGATCGATGTTGCCTATGTTCCCCCGGCCGGTGCGCGTCAAGACTACGGCAACCTCTGGGGCACGGACGAATTGTCCTTCCTCAGTCGCTACGATGGGCTCCTCTACATCCGCCTGACACCCCTGGGCGCATACTGCCTCGGCACCTGTGAGGACTATACGCCAGCAGTTTTGGAGTCCGAGCAACTCCTGAGGGTTTTGCCGAATCTGGACATCACCGTCCTGAGCCAATCCCTGCCAGCGGTTGACCAGTACGCGCTCGAACTCTACGCCAACCGCACCTCCGATGCCTCCTGGCACCTGGAACGTGAGCGGGTGCTGGAGGCCGTCGAGAGCGGCCATAGCGTCACGGAGCTGCGTGAGTTCCTGGCCGCGCGGGGCGACCCGCAGATGCCGGCGACCGTCACCCGCTTCCTGGAGGATATCGAGGAGCGGGCGCAGTGTCTGCGCGAAAGCGGCGAGGCCCGATTGATCGAATGCGCCGATCCGGAGCTGGCCGCCCTGATCGCCGGCCACACGCGCACCCGACGCCATTGCCTGGCTGCGGGGGAGCGGCATCTGGCGGTGCCGACCGGTTCCCAGGCGGCCTTCAGGAGAGGGCTGCACAAGCTGGGCTACTCCGTCGCACCCGGGAGGACACCCGCCGTCCGCAAGCGGACCGCGCGGACGATCTCTGAAGGGACCTCACCCGAGGGGGCCGCCTGGTGAGTATCGCAGCGACCAACCCGCTGATCGTTCAGGGAGACCACACGGTCCTCGTCGAGGTCGATAGCCCCAGATACGCGGCGGCCCGCAACGAGCTAGTGCGCTTCGCCGAGTTGATCAAGTCCCCCGAGCATATCCACACCTACCGCATCACGCCCTTATCGATTTGGAACGCACGCGCGGCAGGTGTCACCCCCGATGAGATCCTAGCCGCCCTACACGGATTCTCGAAGTACCCGGTGCCGGCGCACGTGGATGTCGAGATCCGCGACTACGCCGCGCGCTACGGCCGCCTGCGCCTTCTGCGCGATACGGAGGGGTTGATTCTCTCCACCGAGGATGAGCCCCTGGCC
>JAGMDA010000439.1 GCA_023128935.1 Candidatus Eiseniibacteriota bacterium
CCACTACGGGATCTCGTGGACTCCGTCTGCGATGGAGCAGCGCACCGGACGGGTGGATCGGATCGGTAGCCTAGTGCAACGGAAGCTCGATGGATCTCCCACTGTGCCGCATCCCTCGGAGTGGCTGCAGGTCCACTACCCCCATCTGCAGGACACGGTCGAGGTTTTCCAGGTGCGGCGAGTGCTGCGAAGACTCAATCGCTTCTTGCGCCTCATCACCAAGACGGTCGGGCAAGTGGAGGATCGGGGCAGCCGGATCGACGCAGCGCGAGAGGCACTGGAGGAACTGGAGCTGATTCCCCCCGTAGAGGGTCCCCTGGAGTCAGCCTTCCCGATCGAGGAGTCCTGGTTAAAGGGGAAGCTGACAGCCACGGGCGTACAGCTGCCGCAGGTCGACGTTCTGGAGCAGCATCTCGACAGGCTGTGGGAAGGATCCCTTGATCGCTACGCGATCGATTCACGACGCGATGCACGGCCCTACTCCTTCACGGGGACGGCCCATCTGGTGGATTCGCGGATCGGACTTTGGAAAGAGCTGGGGGGCGACACACGCAAGAAGCAGTTCCACCTGGAGCTGCGTTCGCAGGCGTCGGGGGAAGCCACCCTCCTGCGATGCACGAGCCACGTGGGCAAGCTGGATCTGCTTCAGGACAACGAGGCCCTGGATCGGCTCTACGTTCTCCAGCAGGAACTTGGGCAGGTGAAGGTCTGTGTGCGCCGAAGTGAACGTGCTCGCGAGGACATGATCAGCGTTGAGGGGGATATCCTGTTCGACCCCGGCATGACAGACCCGGACGAGGTAGAGACTCTGGTGTCACGCGTCGTGTGCGCGGCTGCGGCACTTCGGTCGGCTCTGGAACTAGACGGCTATGGCGACGAGGACACGCAGGGATCACCGCTTGGGACGCCCACCTGTGCTCCAGAATCGGACGACGTGGATGACATCCTGGGGATGATCGACCGGCTGATCAAGTCCGGGGCGCAGTGGGAGCGGAGCGACGGTACCATCGACGTGAAGCTCGGCCGCGCGGACCGGTGGCAGCGGGTCGAGGTTGGTCGCCGCGGCGATATCTGTTTGCTGCGATCCATGGTTGTCGGCACAACCTTCGTGACACGCAACAATGCCCATTGGCGGCGCCTCGCCTACCGTGCGTGGCGCAAGAACGCTGAGAAGGAGCTGGTGGCCTTTGGATTCGACAAGCGCGATCGACTTGTGGGCATCGTGGAACAGCCCATCGCGACCATGGCCCCCGAAGAGCTGCGGTTCTACGTAGAGATGCTGGCGAAGGAATGCGACCGGTTCGAGTATGTGTTGACGGGGGAGGATGAGGGGTAGACCCAACCCAGGTGACCGAGCCCACAGCGACCGACTCAGACCGCCCGAACCGCCGACATCGTTGGAGTGCCACCCTCCGATGGATCTCATCCCTGCTTCGTACCCTTGGCCATCAGCTGGAGCGCCCTCATCGTATCATCGGTGAAATAGGTGCGCCCTTCTCGGGATCGTTCAGCGATCTCCTCCAGGATGTCCCGGATGTCCCAGAGCTCCACTCCTGCGCGCCGAGCGGCGGCCGGAACGTCATTTCTCCAACCCCACGATACGATGATCTTCGCGTAGTTTCCGGGCACAAACGCATACTCCCTCAGTTTCCTCCGCACTGATGGAGCGCCGAACTTCCGCTTCGTGAAGTAATCCAGTGTTCTTCTCTGACTTGCCTACTTCAGGCGCTTCTTGAGATCCTTAGCCGAATACGGCTTCTTGGTGAGTTGCGAATAGGACCCGGAGATCGAGATGCCGCTCTCGATGTGATAGCGACGCAGCCCCCTCGTCTTGGAAGAATCCACAGCGAGAAGATCGATCTCGTATTGCCCTTCGCACTTGATGTTCGGAAGGGTGAACCAGCCTTTCACATAGCGGACGTACGCTTCGACGATCTTCTCGGTGGTCTCCATGGGGCATCTCCTTCACCGTGCACCGTTCCCCGTACCGCTCGTTGAGGCCTACCCCTCGACGCTGGCGAGTGGAGCTTGAAGAGGAACGGCGCCCCCACGGGGATCGGCTGGAATCCACGACCGCTCGGATGCCAGAAGTTGACCTCGTCTGTATCCAGCGCTGCCAGGTACTCGTACCACTTATTGTCAGTAACCCCGACGTAGAAGTCCACGGCAGGTGACGCCTCCCGAACGCACGCTCGAACACAACCTGCTACTCCGCCAGCCCGTGCTCCTCAATCTTCGCGGCCAGCTCTTCGAGCCAATCGAGCACCGCCTTCATCTCCGAAGCGCTGAACCTGCGGTCGACCACGATCTTGACCTCTCGGCCGGCGGATTCGCCCAGACCGGTCGCTCGCAGGTTCTCCGCCATCTGAGCCGGAAGTCCCTCGGGAGCAGCCGTCCTCGTACT
>JAGMDA010000044.1 GCA_023128935.1 Candidatus Eiseniibacteriota bacterium
GGCGCCGAGAAGATCCCCAAGATGAAGGACATCGGCTTCTTCAGTCACCAGCTCCTTGTGGCCCTGCGCAATCGGGGGTTGCTCGATCCCGAACGGATCGATGAGTACATCGCCCGCGATGGCTATCTGGGGACTGCAAAGGCGCTGACCGAGATGATGCCCGAACAGATCATCAATGAAATCAAGGCCTCAGGCCTCAGGGGTCGTGGCGGGGCGGGCTTCCCGACCGGTCTGAAGTGGCAGTTCGCCGCAGCCGCTGCCGGCAAGCCGAAGTATATCCTCTGCAACGCGGACGAGGGCGACCCGGGCGCATTCATGGACCGCTCTATCCTGGAAAGCGACCCGCATTCAGTGCTCGAGGGCATGATCATTGGCGCCAAGGCGATCGGCGCCCACCATGGATATATTTACGTTCGCGCCGAGTACCCATTGGCAATCGACCGCCTCAATACGGCCATCGCACAGGCCCGGGATTATGGACTGCTAGGAGAGGACATCCTGGGATCCGGCTACGACATGAACATCGAACTCTACCACGGCGCTGGGGCCTTCGTCTGCGGAGAGGAAACCGCCCTGATGCGGTCGATCGAAGGCCAGCGCGGCATGCCCAGGCCCAGACCCCCCTTCCCTGCACACAAGGGCCTGTGGGCCAAGCCATCGGTGCTCAACAATGTCGAGACTTACGCGAATATAGCCCAGATCATCTACCGTGGCTCCGACTGGTACGCCAGTATCGGCACCAAGAAAAGCGCGGGTACGAAGGTCTTCGCCCTGACCGGGAATGTGAGGAATATCGGGCTCATTGAGGTTCCCATGGGAACGCCGTTGCGCACGATCGTCTTCGATATTGGGGGTGGCGTCCCCGGGAAGAAAAAGCTGAAAGCCGTACAGGTTGGTGGCCCTTCAGGCGGCTGCATCCCGGAAAGCTTGATCGACACGCCTGTCGATTATGAGTCGATCCCGGCAACCGGCGCAATCATGGGCTCGGGCGGTATGGTTGTAATGGATCAGAGCACCTGCATGGTCAACGTGGCGAGGTTCTTCCTGGAATTCACCGCAGAGGAATCCTGCGGGAAGTGCACGCCCTGCCGCGAAGGCACCTATCAGATGCTCGAGATTCTTGAGAGGATCACCGAAGGAAAGGGAAAGCCTGAAGACATCCCAACACTTGAGCGTCTGGCCAATATAATCACTAGCACCTCCCTCTGCGGATTGGGCCAGACAGCACCCAATCCGGTTCTAACCACACTGCGCTACTTCCGCCATGAATATGAGGCGCATATTAATGAACACAGATGCGAGGCCAAGGTCTGTAAGCCTCTACTGAAATTCTGGGTGGATCCCAAAGCCTGCAAGCGCTGCGGACTCTGTTTCAAGGCCTGCCCGTCCAATGCTATCAAGTGGGAGAAAAAGCAAGTTGCCGAAATCGACCTTGAGAAGTGCACGAGGTGCATGTCCTGCTTCCGGGCTTGTCCGTTTAATGCCATCATGTAAAGGTTGGGTTGCATATGGATGGGAATATGGAAAAATCAGAGGTTCAGCGACGCCAGCCGACACCGCCCTCGGACAAGCCCAAGTTCCTCCGGACTGGAACATTCCTGCACACCTCCTGTCCCATATGCGGCGGCGACATCACTGAAGAGGAGTGGATCTGCTTCAAGGCTCTCGGCCCGCATGGGGAGCAGGGGGAGATGAAACTCTCGGCCCGCTTCAATGTCTTCGACAAGAACTCGACGATCCCACTTGAGGCCGGTACCGAGATGCTGGATTTCCAGTGTCCGCGTTGCAGCGCGTCGCTCATCGATCCTGACAGGCGCTGTGAGGTTTGTGAATCGAAGGCCCTGCGCGTGCGGATCTCCGCGGTGCGCGTGGAGGTCGACCTCTTCGTCTGCACCCGGGTGGGCTGTCGTTGGCATGCTATCCCCGATGAGGACCGCACACGCGTGATCCTGGACAACAGCACCTGATCCACTGCGCTCCTCAGACGTCACTCGATGTCCGCGGCGGTGGTTTCCGATTCCCGCAAGACCCTCGAGATCATCAAGCGGAACTCCTTGCGCCTGCTGGCGGAGCGATCATACCTGCGGGCCACGAACCAGGAAACAGCCAGCATACCAAACCCCAGCAGGGCGCTGCCCCAGGGTGGCCAACGCAGCACCTCTGATCCCGCAATCACGCCGGCGACGAAGAACAGAGCGGGGAGCATATAGACCATGAAGGCTGCCCGCAGGCCCAGTGAACGCGCGGCTGCAATCTCCACCAGCTGTCCCTCGCGGGCGCCAGCTGGATTGTCCACCTCCAGGCGCAAGACACCTCGACCGGAGAAGGCTTCGCAGAGGTCCGCTGCATGGCAGTGGCCGCATGCGTTCGCACGCTCCACGACAACTTCAGCCCGCGACCCGAATGCTCGCACTACACGAGCAGTTCCACAGGTTTCCACCCTACCCCTCCAATCCGCAATGCCCGGCTTTTCCTCGGCCTCCTAACAAGCATGCCCCCTGCCGAAGCCGGGCCTGAAAGCTAGTATGCCCCCCAATTAGAGGGTACACTGCCGCGCGTAGTCGCGTCCCCTGAAAGAATGGGCGCGGCCAACTGAAGTACAACCTGAACTCTGATTAGCCTAGCCCTGTGGTCGGGTCATATCAGCCGGTGGCGGATCGGTCTCCGCAGTCAGCCGGTCTGAGTAGCGCGCCGAGCACGCAGGGGGCGCGCCTCGAAGCCGGGAGCGAGGAATGAGTAGTATGCT
>JAGMDA010000440.1 GCA_023128935.1 Candidatus Eiseniibacteriota bacterium
GCGCTTGAGGCGGCGAAAGAACTGCCCGAGGATGTTGTTGGTGCGCTGGGGCTGGATCAGGATCGGGCCGGAGGGGGTCTGAACGGTAAAGGGATCGGCAAAGAGCTTCTTCCAGTATTTGTCGATCTGTTCGATCATTTTCTGAGCGTCCTGGTTTTGCGAATAGCCCTTGCGGCGGGTAAGCCAGGCACGGAACTTTCTCACACGCTTCTCAATGGTGCGGATGTTGCCTGCGATGATTAGGAAGAATGTGCGCAAGCGCCATGATCTCAAGCTCAGTGTGGGGTGGATCCGTAGCATGCTGACCTCCTTCTAGTCGCGGCGCCTGGCTATGGAAGATTCTTGTGTTAGAGGAACGAGAGAACTCATTTAATTATACCAAAGATGGTCCCCGAATGCAGCTGAGGCCCGCGTCGACCAGTTTCCAGTCGGCGCGGGCCTTCCGCTACCCCGTCTATGTTCGCCACCTCTTTCGATGTCCAAGCCAGCGAGATGGCCGGTGTCTAATTCACATGTATAACCGGACACTTCTCGCCATCCAACTGGACCTGGAGGGTCACCTGCTATCGAAGCAGCACCATAGAACGCTTGAGCATGCCTTCCTCAGTACTCAACCGGTAGTAGTACAAGCCGCTCGCGACCTGGCGGCCCGTTTCATCATCGCCTTCCCAAACGAGGGCATGCGTGCCCGCGGGAACCTTGCCGTTCAGGAGCGTGCGGATGAGGCGCCCGGTGGGATCAAACACCTCCAGCTCTGCGTGTCCCGCTTCTGGCAGCGAGAAGCAGATGCGGGTGCTCATACCAAATGGATTAGGGCTGCCGGAATCAAGGCGCATTCGCACGAACGAATGATCCTCCGCTTCGATGCCAGCGGACTGACCGAGACCCAGGATCTCGATATCGTCGATGTACCAACCCTCACATGCGTCCGCGCCATCCGCCCCAAACCGGAACCGGAAGGCCACGTTCCCGACCACGTCGGGGAGATCGAAGTTCACCAGCTGCCAGTCATAGTTCCCTGAGAAAACCGGTGTGCCCTCTGGGAACGGTCCCGGGGTAGAACCCTCACGGATCGTATGCGTGTAGCCCCCTACAGGCGTGATCTGCTCGAAGGGTCCACCATCAACCGACATCTCCACCAAACCACCGTCGTAGGCCCGGCCTGAATGCATCGCGCTCTCCTCGGCGTCGATCCACATCCAGAAGAGCAATTCACCCTCGCCGAAGAGGTTCACCGCGGGTGTCTCGAGTCCAGCGTCCAGCAGATTCGCATAGTTACCAGTACCGGTGTCCCCGCATTTCCAGCTCTTGGTCCCACCAGGTGTATGATTGCGGCTCTCAGAGACGTGCCACTGATCAGCGAAGCCGCCGGTCACAACGTAGTGCACCCAGTCACCCGCGCCTTCCTCGACCGTCTCGTAGAATCCTCCGATCGAAAGTCGGAAATCAAAGAGTTGCCCAAAGCTGTTCGTTCCTGTCACATATAGATAGAAGTCGGTTTCAAACGAGTTGAATGCCGGGTCTACTGATACCTCGAAGACCGGTTCCAGAAGCCCGCTTTCATCCTCCCCCAATCCCGGGATGCTGCCGGTTCCAGAAAGAATCGTGACCAGGGGATGATTGCAGGTGAAGACACCGGTGATGTCGTCAAGCCTCCCGGTACCCGCGTTGTGCAGGACCACAGCCACCGTGGCATCCTCCCCAGGATCAAGGCGCAGATTGCCGTTGCCACTGGCGGTGTCATCAATATCGATTGAGAGGATCGAGATCACAGGCGCGTGCACGGTGAAGTAGATCTGCGTCTCCCACGTCAGCCGCTCCTCTCCCTCGATGACCGTCGGCATCACCACATGGTGCTCATCGGGGCAGTTGGGGGAAACGTCAAAGGCGTAGTTGCCATCGCCCCAAGCCTCGCCGCCGGCCGGGATGTCCGGGAAGGTTTGCGTGTTCACGGTGATGTTCACATATTCATCTTCTGTGCTGATGGTAGCACTGATCGCCGTCGCAAGCTCAACCCCTACATTCTTCAGCTTTACTTGCATCTCCACGGCTTCACCGGCGTTGACGAGCCCGTCGCCACCTCCATCCAGGTATACAACCTCCTCGATGACCAGATATGGTCCTTCAGGTGGTATGATCTGGATCTCTGTGTTCGACACCAAGTAATCGTGCGCCGTCGCCTTGACATACAACACTCCTGGGTACGATGCATTCGGATGCAGCGTCACATTGCCGGTTGCATCGGTCAGGTCCGTGTCGTAAACCGAGTAGTCATCCGTATAGATGGTGACCCGCGCTCCCTCTATCGGGCCGCCCCCGGCAGCCATCACGGTGACATCTAGATCTTCCGCGCCGATTAAGATAGCGGGAACGTGGGATACATCCAGCTCGCCCGGCTCCGCTGTCCAGAGATGCATCGCGGGATCGCCGAAAACATTGAGGTCGTAATAGCACCACCGGTTGGCGCCATAATTGATGGCCCAAATGTTGTCCATCTTGGAATCATCATTTACATCGGCAATCGGATAGATCTGCTCGCCGAAGATCGCATCGAAGAACTGCCGATCGAAATACTGCGAAGAGCCGTTAGTGCCCATGTGCTCGCCCCATCCGTAGCGCGAATTCATCACAACGGCGACGGCGCCATCATCATCCGTCTGGAACTCCTCAGCAAAACAGTCCTCCCCGTAGCCGCCGGAAGTATTACGGTTATCGAACGACCCACAGTAGCAACCCTGGCTATAGACGAAGTTATAGGTGTGCACCGTGCCATCGTTGTCGAAGGAGGCAATATCAGGAATATACATCCTCATCGAATAGTTAACATTACAGTGCCCGAGGTGATTGACGATATTCAGCCCGTTTTCCATTAGGGTGAGCAGCTCGCTCGCGGTCCAGGTGTAATCGCGATCATAAAGTGTGCCGACGTTCATCGTTGGCGCGAATCCAACTGTTGTATAACCGTGAGTGCTGGCGCCATCCTTGATTTCGTCTTTGTAGTCCCCGCCCCAGGTCGGATCAGCCCAAAGCAGTTCTCCGGCCATCAGCGCCTCGTCGCTCTCGGACACAATCGGTTCATCCTGATAGCGCATGACCTTGACAACAAAATTCTGGATCTCAGTGGCGTCATCAACACAGGCGCGTCCAACTCCGACATCGTGGTAGAAATCTTCCTCTCCCGGCTCGCCCCACCGGTTGTCGCCATCGTTGTTCCAGTTGCCGTCAAGGCAGCCGTAGTACAGGTCTGCGGGGATGTCCGTGTCGCTGACACCATAAGCAGTTGATGAATAGAGGCCGCGGTGGGGAATCCCATCTGCTTCCCGGGCATCACCAACTAGAAGGACATAGTCGATATCCCAAGTTTCGTAAGCGTCGATAATGAAGTCACGGATGTTGTCCTGGTCGTCAACTCCCTGGGTGTAGTTCTCGAAGATCCAGGACTTCAGAAAGACACCGGCCTTGTGACCGCGCTGAGTGGCGAATTCAACCAGAGGATCGAGATAGTCATCCCACGCATCAGTCGTGACAATGATGTACTTATACTCCAGATCAGGATCGAGTCTGAGGGTCCCGCCGTGTATCCGTTCAACCGAGCCGTATCCACCCAGCCCGGACGGGTTGTCGACAATCCCGGAGATTCGAGAGAGCGTAGTCGCATCGTGTCTGACCATCCGTGCGGTTTGGGTCAAGGCATCAGCGCTGGGAGCAGTCGTTATCTTGACCTCTAAGCTCTTCAGGTAGGACAGCCTGCCATCTGAGGGAACATACTCGATCGGGTGAAGAGCGAATGAGGCTATCCGATATCCCCGGAAAAGACCGCTCTGGGGTTCATCGTGGAGCTTGCCGGGGAATGGAGAACCCGAGCCGTAAATGGCCTCGTTGGGCTGCATGGTCTCGGGCGGGCCAGTGAAGCTCAGGGGATACTGCAATTGGCCCGGCTCGACAAGATAGGTTCCCTTTATCGTAACCTTCTCTCCCGGGATGATCTCGAGGTCGGCGATCACCTCGCCGGGTGGCAGGAGGATCTGCGCTCCAACCATCGGGAGCACGGGCTCCCCGGGGGCACCGTAGCTCCAGGCGTTTTCCATAGTCACCCTGCAGGTGCCATCCACGACCTCGACAGCGGGTTCAGCAAACTCATAGTGCTGCCTGAGAACCGTTGCTTCGGCCGTATTCACCACCAACAGCACCCCAAGAACCAGGGCACACCCCAGCAGTCGCCGCGCCATCGATGCTCTCTGACAATGCCTTCCCTCGCGCATGATGAACAACCTCCTTCAAGTAGGCCATTTCCCGGCCCATTGCTATTGCCGACCCAGCAGTGCCCGGCGCGCACAAAAACGCGCCCCCGCACTGCTGGCGGTTGCGGATCGCTACCTCGGTCCGGTCGCGGACGGCCACTCGGAAACCAACGAGAGCTACGCGCGAGAATTGACAAGGAGGGACGCACACATCCACAGGTGCGACAATCACCCTGTAGCTGCCTCGACCACTATGAATGATAACACTTGCCAGGGATCGAAGTCCAGAAGCCAGTGGAAGATGGGCAGATTGACACGATCGAGGAGAATCGGTCACTTCCTGTTATGCACGCAAGAGATCCGCGAGCAGAGCACACCCTGCGCCTTGCGTAACCGCAGCCAGGACCGCTGGACCTCAAGCCTGGCCACATCCCTCTCGGTCCACTTGTCCCGCAGTAACGCTTCGGCAACCAGCAGATCGTTCGCTGTGGCCCGGCCCGCCTGGTAGCGCTCTCGTTCCACGCGTAAGGCCTCAGTAGACTGCTCGACAGCCAGTTCACCGACAGCCAAGGCACCACGTGCCGTTTCCAGTGCGCCCAGAACCGCATAGATCTCCAGACGCAGGCTGCGCCGCAGCTCTTCCAGATTATGCTCCAGCGCCTTCATCTCCGCGGCTTGCGCCTCTGCCCGGGCCAGGCGGCTGCCGGAGGCGAATGGATTCCAGGAAAGCGTCAGCGTGCCTCGCGGAGACTCAGCCGCCCCTGCCGTGCGGCATCCAGTGCGAGCCGAACCTTGAGCGTATCGGCCGCCAAGACGCGCCCAGCATCGCACATGGCTTCGATCTCCTCGAGGCGCGTCGTGAGACTCTGTATGTAAGCCTCAGTGGCCAATAGGCGCGCGTCGATCACCAACACATCAAGGAAGATCTCTCCCGCCT
>JAGMDA010000441.1 GCA_023128935.1 Candidatus Eiseniibacteriota bacterium
CCTGGCCTGCCGGCCTGCCGGTCTCCAGCTCTGCCGGTATCTCTTGAACCACCCAGAGATCGCAAGCGCTCTCGCCAGCTACCGCCGCGGAACGCGCCGGCAGTAGCGCGCCACTCAGGTCCTCCTACGGGCAGGATTGCTTGGGGGGTCAGGCGTTCGAGAGGCTGCTACCCTTGGCCACTCCCCAAGGCTCTCCTAGCGGGAGGATTACTTGGGGCTGCTGCTGCCGTGTCACTGGGATAAGAGCCTCTCGAGGGCCTGCCTGGCGCGCTGGTGGCCGGGATCGAGCTTGAGGGTCGCATTGTACTCCGTGATCGCTCCCTCCAGTTGACCCCGCATCTCCAACAAGACGCCGAGGTGAAAATGCGCGGTGGTGTCAAGTGGGTCGTGGCGCAGCGCTAGCCAGTAGGCACGCAGGGCCTCATCGGTACGGCCCAGTCTAGCGAGAGCCACGCCCAGATTCCGGTGCGCGATTGCGTAGCTGGGTCGGAGCCGAATTGCCTCCCGATAGTGTTGCGCCGCCCGCTCGTATTGCTCACTTTCGCTCAGAGCGTTGCCCAGATGATGGTGCACCCGGGCTTGGTTGGGTGCGAGTTGCAGGGCCGCGCGGTAGTGCTCGATGGCGAGCGCGGTCTTTCCTTGGCGCACCAGGGCATTGGCCAGATTGTGGTGGACGTCAACATGGGCAGGCGCCAAGGACAATGCCCGCTGGTAGTTCGAGATGGCCTCGTCCAGCCGCCCCTGCGCCGCAAGGGCAGTACCCAAGCTGTAGTAGGCTCCGGCAAAGTCTGGCCGGAGCCGCACTGCTTCGCGATAGTGCGCTTCGGCCTCAGCGGTTCTCCCCGATTCCGTTAGAGCCTTACCCAGGCTGCAGTGGGCTTCGTGAAAATTGGCCTTGAGGTGCACCGCCTCAGTCAAGTGCTCGGCGGCCTCATGCGTCCTGCCCTGGTCCAGGAGGAGGTTGCCCAGGTTACAGTGGGCTAAAAAAGAGGCGGGGTTCTTCTCAAGCGTGTCACGCCAGATGGTCTCACGGTCCCTATAGATATGTCCCTGCTGCCAGGTCAGTAGCGCGAGGATGATCAAGGCCACGCCTACCAGGCCGCGCGCGGATCGATGGCCCCAAGCGGCCCTCAGGAGCGCGGTGCACAGCACGAGCGGACCGATGCAGGCCAGATACTGAAAGTGATCCGCGACGAAGGAGTAGCGCATCGGGTAGGTGTTGATGAACCCCAGGGCGGGAAGCAGCGTGCCGGCAAAGAAGAGCATGGCGACAAGAGGACCTTTGCCCACGGATTTGCGAAGCATCCACAGGGCGGCGACCAGGGCGACAGCAGCCACTGGGAAGAGATACTGCCACCAGGCCGCCGCATCGATCTGCCACCGCGGGTAGTTGAATGTGAGCTTCGCCGGATAGAGCAGCTTCCAAAGGTAGAACCAGAAGGCGCGGCCCGCGATGAGGCCCCGCTCCATAAAAGAGAAGGCCCAGTCCGGGCCCTGCGCATGTACGTTATGCTTTTCCATCCAAGCTGTGACCAGAGCCATTGCGCCACCGAGGAGGAATAGGGGCACAAGGGGCAAAGCGCAGCGTGGGGTGAGATGGTCTCGTTTCCACCAGAGGAGCAGCAGGATGGCGGCCGGGAGTGAACATGTGACCGTCTTGCTCAGCAAGGCGCACAGAAAGAGGACGAGGGAAAGGCCATACCATCGCCAGTTGCGGCGCCTGGCAGAGTCGACCTCGCCCGGCGCGTCAAGCTGCTCGAAGCGCAGGTAGGACCAGAGCGCGGCAAGATAGAAGACGCCCGAGAGCACGTTCTTACGTTCCGTAATCCAGGCCACAGATTCGACCTGGACCGGGTGGAGTGCAAAGAGAGCGGCGGCGAACCAGGCACCTGGGACAGAGAAGCGGCGCAGCACCCACCACAACAGCAGGGCGCTGAGTGTATGGAGCAGCACATTGACCAGGTGGTAGCCAAATGGCTCGAGCTGCCAGAGGTGATATTCCATCCAGAATGTGGTGAAGACTAAGGGATAGTACTGAATGGTTGCGCCGATCTCAGACCAGATCTGGGAGAGGCCCTCGGCGCTTCGCAGCGTGGGGTTCTCGGTGACATAGCGCGCATCATCCCAAATATAGGTGCCGCGCATGGCTGGAATGTATGCTACGAGAACAGCCGCGATGATCAATGCCGCTGGAAGCCAGCGCTCCAGAAGCACTCTCAGGGGCGTGGGATGAGCGCGCTGGTTCCTCTCGAGGCGATTGCGGGGGTTGGTCATGTTCAACCTGTGTCCTCGCGCGCCGCGACCCGCAGGTTAGGTGTGCGAAAAGTGAAACCCCGCTGCACGCGCGGTGCAGCGGGGCTCCAGATCGAACGATTTCGACCGTGACTACTTGAAGAGAGCCTTGATGGATCCCCAAGTGGGTGAGTCGGCTGGCGAGCCACCCTCGTCACCGGTGATGTCGATGGTGTAGTTCCCGCAATCGCTGCCGTACCCATCCACAATGATGTAGTACGTGTGGCCAAGCTCGAGCACGACGGGCATAAGCTCAGACACAAACATGAAACCGCCGCTGCACTCATCGTCGTTGCATGCAAAGAAGGGCGGCACGCACTCATCCTGGTAGACGTATAGCTTGGTGTCGTAATCGGTAATCCCCGTGCAGAGCGTCATGTAGACAATGCCATCACCGCAGGGGGTGTACTGATAGACGACATCCGGCGAAAGTGAGCCGCTGTAGAAGCACACTTCGTCATAGTCGTGCAGGAACGAGCAGGTGTTGCCCGTGTCAGTATACGGAAGCGCGGCGATGACGACGGCGTTCTCGCAATCCTCACCACCTACGCGGTAGCCACTATACTCGGGCGTGCCAGGCACGTAGCCCGCTGGCCACTTGTCGTCAGCATTTGCGCCGACGGCCATAACCGCACACAGCACGAGCAAAGTTGCGAATCTCACGATGACCTCCTTATTCTCTCGAGTCTTGGCTGGTTAGCCATGTTGCTGTAACGCTGCTTGGTACACAAGCGCTCCACGACTAAGGTGCTTTCTCCAGAAGATAGCCTCAACCGTTACGCCTGACTGCCATGCCAAAATACCGGCTGCCCAAAAGCCGATGCTTCTGGGGGCCTGGTCACCGCTCGCGCGGATACCAGAGACTTATCTTCTGATGCCGAGAGTACTAGACGGCGGGGAGGATGTCAACTCTCTATTTTGGCAGAAACGGAGTACTGCGGGTGCACGCTTAGGGC
>JAGMDA010000442.1 GCA_023128935.1 Candidatus Eiseniibacteriota bacterium
CTCAAGTGAGGAAGTTACGAGCCATTGAGGGGGTTAGCGTGCGACTCAAGGAGACGTGGCAGGCGGCTGGGGGTGCAAGCGCAGCCCTCATTTGCCTGTTGGTCTCCGCGCCTGTGGCGGCGGATGGACCAACGCCGGGCGATGAGCTGCTCCAGCGGGCCACAGCGCTCCTTTCTCCGCCAGGACAACCATCGCAGGGGGAGGGGGAATTTGCAGGGCGGCGCAGAGCCACCCTAGTGCTCAACGAAATCCAATCGCTGCGCGATGTATTCGATCCCAAAGACATCGAGCCCCTAACGCCCTTCCTCGCCCGCCCGGCCGACTTGAAGGCGCAGATCGAGACAGCGCATTTCCGGATCCACTACAGCACAACTGGGGCCGATGCCCCGCTCGGCTGGCCATCCTGCGCCTTTCTAGATGCGGCTGCAGAGGCTTGCGAGCGCGCATGGATAACCTATCACCATCTACAGGGTTGGGCCGTGCCGCCAAGTGATGGCGAAGCCGGTGGTGATGGGCGCGTGGATGTGTACGTCCGGGATCTGGGGTGGGGCATATACGGATACGCGCTCCACGAGGATTCTCCAGGGCGGGGTTCCAAGAGCGGGTTCATTGTGGTGGAGAATGACTATGCGGGCTTTGATCGGATTGAGCCACTCGACGCACTGCGCACCACACTGGCCCACGAATATCACCATCTAATCCAGTTCGGCTTTGGCTACGATCCCGAGGCCGGTTGGTTCATGGAGCAGACGGCCACCATGGAAGAAGGGGAGGTTTTCCCTGAGATCCGTGACCTGGACCGTTATTTGCAGTTCCATACCGCCCACGCCTACCGGCGACTCGATCTCTGCAACGGCTCTTTTGAGTACGGGGCCTGGTTATGGCCACGTTATCTGGAAGAGCGCTGGGGTTGGGCGCTGTTGATGGACACTTGGGAGACCTGGGGCCGCGAAGGTCTGATGATGAAGGAGGCTCTGGATGACGGGCTGATGCGCGTCGGTTCCTCTCTGGAGGAGGCCTATCTGGGCTGGGCTACCTGGAATCTCTTTCTAGGCGAGCGCGATGATGGAGCGCACTATCAGCGCGGGAGCGCCTATTTCCCTGAAGTATTGGCGGAGTCATCAGTCGATCTCTATCCGCTGGCCGCATTGCATCCGCAGCCCACTCGCCAGCCTGCCGCCCTCGGGGCGAGCTATGTTGAGCTGCGGCCGCAGGAAGGCTCAGCGGACAACCATATCGAGATCTCCTTGCAGGCCTGCGAAACCCTGATTGGGGCGTCCCTCGTCGTCTGGGATGCTCCCGGGCAGGTGCGGGAGATACGCCCCATCACGACCCCAGGCGGGATGGCCTTGATTCAGGTGGTGAACTGGAGCAGCGTGGAACGGGCATGCCTGGTCTTGGCCAATGGCGCCGATGCGCAGCAAAGCTGCGACTATGTGATCAGCGCAGAAACCCACTACGAACGGTCTGACATTGAGCCCGGGATCGATCTGGCCGCCGGTCTTATGCTGCGCAGTGCACCGAATCCATTCGAAGCGCATACCATCATTTCCTTCCAGCTTCCCGAACCGGCGGAAAGCAAGCTGCAGATCTTTGACGCCCAGGGCAGGCTCGTGCGGACCCTGGTGAATGGTCCCTGTTCCCAAGGCAGCCACGCGGTCTTCTGGAACGGACAGGACGATCTGGGTCAGCGGGCGTTGGCGGGAGTGTTCTACGGACGCCTTTACAGCCAGCTGGTTCGCAAGCAGATCAGAATCGTCCGCATTCGCTAATAGTTCGAGAGCCAGCCGCAGGTATCCCCCGGCATGTTGCCTCCCCCCCGATCACTCGAGATCATTCGCGATCACTCGAGATCATTCGCGAACCTGCTTGAGCAGCCGCC
>JAGMDA010000443.1 GCA_023128935.1 Candidatus Eiseniibacteriota bacterium
CCGCAACGCCGGAGGTCCCCGAACCCAAGGCTGAGGAGGCCCAAGCTGAACCCCAACAGGAGGATTCTACGGCCGACGCCGACATCAATGAGCAGGTTGATGCTTCTGCCGCGATCACTGAAGATGAACCTGGAACTGGCGAGAAAGAGGGAACACAGGAAAAGACAACTAAGCATGAGGATGTCGAGCCTAGCGCTGGAAAGGAAGAAGCCGCCGATGATGAGTCCGGCAGGAAGCTGAAGCTGCCCAAGGTACGGTTACCGAAGCTCGCTCTTCCCAAGGTGACATTGCTGGTGGGATTGACTCCCGGTCTGATGGCTTTCGTGCTCCTGACCTTGATGTCGGCCGGGATTGCAGCCCTGGTGACAATGAAAACGCTCAGCCTCAGACAGAGCTTCGGGATAATCAGCAGGGCTGCCCAGGATCCAGCCAACCTCGCCTACTACGCTGAAGCCAATGCCAAGCTGCGTGCTGACAGGGGCTATCGGCCTGGCAAGTTCGTTGTAATCTACGGATCAAATCTCGGTCATCATTGGAGGAATATACTCCGTGTACTGCATGATGATCATGTTGTAAATCGGTGCATCTCCAATCAGAACATGACCCAGCTCATACTGCGGTTTGAGCAGGATGTCATGGGACTCGAACCGAAGGGTATGTTCTTCACTCCTCCCGTTGACTCTGAGATCAGCCCGCGGCAGCTCCTCGTTGAAACGCACCTACTCTGCGCAACCACGGAAGCTCTTGGGATCCAACCGCTTCTCGTCGCAGCGCCGCCCATCCCTGAGGCCACCGAGTCACTTTCCGAAGAGAGCATCGAGAGAGCTATGACGATCAACCGCGGAGTTAGACAACTCGCCGCCGAGATGGATATTCCACTCTTGGATCTTTTCACTCCGCTTGCTGGGGAGGATCAATTCCTGCTACCCGAATACTGTGGCCAAGATACTTGGCCAAACCCGCGCGGCTACCGCGTGATGACGGAGGCCATGAAGGTGATGATCGATAGTCTCTTTGTTCCCTCGCCCTCCGACAGCGACATCTTTGCCCCCAGGAATGTCGCCGCGACAGCAAACGGACCGACAAGGATGACAGATCGACCATAGTCATTATCTCACTGAGACCCGTTGGAGCATCAGTCCATCTGGATTTGATCAGATGACTCTGATACGCTTCGACACCGTGGCAGCCGTCTGCGGCCATGTGTTGCGCGCAGCGGCACCGTGGCCAGCCGCATGCGGCCATGTGTTACCCACTGTGACTCCCTGTCAGGAGCATGACGGCATTGAATCATGTCTCACAAACCTGAAGTCAGAACAGAGCGCAGTCCCGCTCAGCTGGCCCGAGCGGCAGCGGATGTTTTCTCCGCTGTGGCGAGAGATTCCGTGATTCTCAGAGGGAGTTTCACAGCTGCCATTTCCGGGGGGGTCACGCCGAGAGCGTTACACAGAATGCTAGCGGAGGAACCCTTCCTCTTCAGGATCCCATGGGATCGGACACACATCTTCTGGGTCGACGAACGTTGTGTTCCTCAGAGCGATCCAGCCAGCAACTACGGTGCGGCCAGAGAGGATTTCCTCAACAGAATTCCCATTCCCATAGAGCAGATCCATCCAATGCCCGGGAATATCCCCCCTGAGGACGGGGCAATGAAGTATCAGAAGGAACTCATGGATTGCCTTGATCCACCAGCGGGTGAACTTCCGGTCCTAGATCTCGTCCTCCTTGGCCTGGGAAAGGACGGTCATTCCGCCTCACTGTTCCCCGGGCAAGAGAGCTTGGATGAGAAGGAAAGGTTGGTGCTGGCTGTTAAGAGCGGGAATCCAAACGTCAATCGCCTGACGATGACGCTGCCAGTTCTCAACAATGCCAGACGGATCGTCTTCATGGTCGCCGGGAGAGAAAAGGCATCTGTTGTGAGGTCGGTGCTCGAAGACCGCCAAGCTGATTTGCCTGCCCAGAGGATTCAACCAATCCACGGGAAACCGACGTGGCTCTTGGACTGCGAAGCAGCATCCGGCCGTCGCCGAATCAATCCATCAACTACGGATGCATGAGACACTATTTCAGTATCGCAATGCGTAGGACATGGTCTTCACTCCCCGCGGTCATGCGGCAGAAGTAAATCCCAGACGGCACGAGCCTATCCTGCCTGTCCCTTCCGTCCCAGATGACGCCACCCGGGCCGGCCGCCACCGTTCTGTCAACGAGCGACCTCACCCGCTGTCCTGCAGCGTCGATGATCTCCATGCGGACGTGCTGCCCTATGGGCACCGAGTAGCGAATCCTCGTCACCTGGCTGTTGGGATTTGACAAGCTTGGCTCCGCCCAGAGGAGTATTGAGGTAGCAGTTTCTTCCGCGACTCCTGAGTAAGGCACCTCGTAAGCCGCATTGAGGATCCAGTTGTCCGAGTCTAGCTCAATGCCGATCGGTTCCGCTCCAATTTCGATCTCGAACAACTCATGGATCTCGTCAACCCATAGGGTGACAAGCGTGTCACCGCTGACGGTCGTGATCTCGACATCTACGGGCATAGTAAAAACCGGGCCGTTGGTCTGCACCTGGTCGATCATAAGGCATACGTAATGGCGATCCTCTCCTGCAGATCCGATCCACGCATACTCATATACAGGCCAACCCACGTCGTAGATCCATTCCTCAAAGAACCAATCCAGGTCTTGTCCGCTCACCGATTCAACCGCTTGCTTGAATTCCGGTGTGACCGCATTCCCGTACTCGTGAGCCTGCCGGTAGGTCACCAGCGAGGAGAAGAAGTCCTCGTCCCCAACCACATGGCGAAGCATGTGAAGCACGGTTGCCCCCTTTTCGTAGACCGTCGTACCCCAAAGGTACTCGGGGTCGTAAATAGGGAAGTTCTCTGAGCTGGCAAAGACCGGGTTCATGATGCTCGTCTGGATATAGTTGTGGTACGCACCCATCCCATAGGCATGTTCATGGAAGATCGCTTCCGAATAGGTGGCAAACCCCTCACTTAGCCAGATGTCACGCCAATCGTTTACAGAAACGCAATCCCCCCACCACTGGTGTGCCAGTTCGTGTGCCAGCAACCAGTCGTAGACATTGTGGGCCCCAATCAGAGCCCCAAGATGCGTCACGCACGTCTGATGTTCCATGTCTCCTTTGGTGGCTGCTACGTATCCAAACTTGGAGAAAGGATAGGGACCATAGCGCTCCACGAACCCATCCATCATTATGTGAACATTCTGGAAGTGAACCACGGCGCTCTGAGCTTGGTATGGATACACCCAATAGTGAATCCAGTCATAGGTTGGATCAACGAGCTCTGTGTATTCCCGCGCTGCTACCGACATCACGTGCGGCGCAATCTGGTGTGTCTCGGACCAAACGTAGGTGACGGTATTCTCCGGCGGATGGCTTACCAATTCAACAAGCACCCCGTTGCACACCGCCACCCTGTCGTCGGGAATGGTAATGTGGTACTCGGCCGTGGCCTTGTCACAGGGCCAGTCCCAGCAGGGAAACCAGTACTTCCCCATGGACGGTGGATCCACCCACAACCCTACCCCCATCTGAAATGCCATCTTTGGGTTGCCCGCGAAGTAGAACCCCCCGAACCCTGATGGGCCTTCATTGCCGGGATGACCATGATAGACCACCTCGACTTCGAACGAATCACCTACAGCATAGGTTTGTCCCAGATGGATTGTGAGCACCGGGTCTATATAATCGTAGGTCAATGGGGTCCCATTCAAGAAAACGGCATCCACGGTAAGAACTGTGAAATCTAAATCGATTTCGGACAGATTCTCTGTTTCCGACACAGAGAGGATCTTCGTATCGCCGTATATGAATTCGATGTCGAAATCGATATCAATCGTGATGTTATAATGCAGAACATCAAAGGAATGCGGGCAGTTGTCAATACGCCGTCCCTGCGTCATCCGGCTATACTTGACAGAGTCGATGGCCTTCATCCACTCCCTCGAACCCGGCTCAAACTGCGCAGGATCCACCAATCTGTCTCGTGCGGCTCGCCCAAACTCAGAGGCCTCTTCTGCCCAGGTAGGCCCCGCAAGGCTCAGGAGCACTGCTAAAACGAGAAACCCCAACCCGCGTTTCATCATTTACCCCCCTATTGCGCTCATTGATCTGTTCTCGCAGTGGCCCATACGCCTTGCCGTTGCGCTCAGCACCATGTTCTCACAACGGCCCATACACCTCGCTGTTGCGCTCAGCGCCCTGTTCTCACAGTAGCCCTTTTGCCTCCCTGAATGTTGTTCGAGTGTCTAACGGACCAGGATGAGTCGTGTGGTCCTCGTCTCATCGTTTAGGGACAGTCTAGCGAAGTAGATACCCCCTTCCACCGGTCTTCTCGCGTCGTCGGCACCGTTCCAGGAAACCCGGTGGATACCCATCAGGTGCGGTGCATGCACCAGAGTGCGGACCAAGCGCCCGGCAGGATCGTAGACCGCCAGCGTAACGAATGACGAAACACTGGCAGCGGATATGGAATAGGCGATCTGTGTTGTGAGTCTGAATGGATTGGGGGCGCAGGATGTGAAATCAAGGGCGCTGCCCCTGTGCAATTCCTCAGCGGCGGCACCAGCGCCACATCCGACAGGATAGGCACCAATCAAATCGCATTCGTGATTGGGAGGGGAATATGCAGCGCACGGTGAATCTGCGTGAAGCGTGTAGGGGGCCTCAGGATTGCTGGAGCCGCAGAAGAGCGGCTCTCCCGAGATGTTGCCGTCAACTCCACTCTGGTTGGCAATGCATCCAACCCAATCCCCGCCAGCGTTGCCAAAGAGATCGCAACAGACTAGTGTCGGGCTGGCTTCCTCGATACAACCAACTGCTTCCCCTTGTGTGCTGAAGGCGATGATGGTGTTTCCGATTGTGGGATAGGACTCGTAATAGCAGATGATGCCGCCGCCGGTGCCAGCTCCATTGCCAACGAGCGTACAGTTCATGATGGAAGGAGATGCACCGGAACAGTATATTCCGCCTCCTCCATTATCACCAGCCGTGTTGTCCAGAAACAGGCACTCAGCAATTGTGGGCGATGGTTGCAGAATCCAGCCAAGTCCACCGCCACCCATTGCCGAGTTGCCGGAGAACGTGCATTGGATGAACGTGGGGGCGGCAGATAGACCTCCCGCACCACCGCCGATGCAGAATGCCGTATTGTCAGAGAAGACGCATTCCGTCAAAGTGGGATTCGAATCAAGACAGTAGAGACCACCACCCGAGGCCGCTGAGTTGCCGGCGAATGTACAGCGCGTAAGCGTGGGCGCAGCGCTCTCACAGGCTAGTCCCCCTCCCGGGGCGATGCCCCATGTGGAGTTACCGAGGAACATGCAGTCAGTTAATGTGGGAGATGAGTTGTGGAGATAGACGCCGCCTCCCAAACCCCCTGTAGTTGTTGCATTCCCCGAAAAGACACAATTGATAAACGTAGGTGAAGAGTTGTCCCGGCAGCGGACCCCGCCGCCCGGAACGCCCCCTCAGCAGCCCGCCATCAGGCCGTTCATGATGGTGATCCCCTGCAGAACCGACTCCGCATCCTCTCCAGAGTGGAAGTCAAATCCGCGGTGCAAATCGGTCTCGCTCCCTTGGCAGTCGATGATGCACGCTGCGGGATTGCCGTTCTGTGAAAGTATAGTGATGGACTTACCGAGGAAATCGAGGTCTCGGTTCATCTCTCCGCGGAATATCCCGTCAGTGAGTTCGATGCTATCGCCATCAACTGCGATGTAAATGGCAACCTGGATCACGGGGAAGTCGCCACTGCCGTCCGGACTGACCACGTATGTGGCGGCTGAAGCCACAACTATCGGCAGTAGCACCAAGGCCGCCGTCAAGATGAAGCACCGCATTCTTCCCCTCCCTACATTTCTCGGGTAGTCAGCGGCCGCATCCACAGGGCCGGCTTGTTTTTCAGCTCAGCCCGAGATCTTTCGGCTCCCTTCCGCATTGCTACCTGTATTCTACTACATCCGGGCTGGACTCCGGAAGCCATGTTGAGGCCCAAGACCCATCATCAAGCACCGATAGCCAGCCCTGACGCGGCAATAATCCTCGGCGCAAACCGCTCTTGCTCGCGCGCTATGTACATTACCGAAGCTTCGCGGTCCGCTCGAAGTCAGGTTTGATTTCCTGCAGGATACGTCGGGCTGTCTCGCCACGATTGAAGGGCGCACTGATCTGCAATCCCGCCACTTTGGGCAGTACCTGTCGAGACATCTCTAGAGCGATCTCGAGTCCGGTCTCCCGCTCAGCCTCGGCATTGCCCGCCACCGCGCGCATCCGTTCCATGATGGACGGTGGGATCGAGACGCCTGGCACTTCATTGTTGAGGAACTCCGCATTGCGGAGCGATTGGAGTGGCCAGATGCCAGCCAGGATGGGAATGCTGAAGTCCCTGATCGCATGCAGGAAACCATCCAAGGCTTCCAGGTCGAACACAGGCTGAGTCACGCCGTACTCGGCCCCTGCGTCCACCTTCCAATAGAACCGCTCCACTTCACGCTCAAGGGACACCGCCGTAGGGTTGCCACCAACCCCGATCAAGAAGGCCGTTGGCTTGCCGATGCTGCGCCCCCCTACATCGTAGCCCCGATTGAGCCGGTAGACCAAATTGGTCAGACCGATGGCATCCACGTCGAATACCGGCGTTGCCTCGGGATAGTCGCCCTTGATCGGGGGGTCACCGGTGATCAGAAGCAGGTTGCGCACTCCAAGGGCATAGGCACCCAGGAGATCAGCCTGCATGCCAAGCAGGTTCCGATCGCGGCAGACGTAATGCAGTACGGCCTCGATGGCTTCGGTTTCCTCTTGGATGCGCACTGCCATCGCCAGGGGACTGAGGCGCGCCGTTGCACGCGGGCCGTCAGGTATATTAACTGTGTCGAACCCCGCCTCTTCCATCTCCTTCGTCAGGGCAATAATCTTCCTGAGTCCCCAGCCGCGCGGGGGCAGGAGTTCGACACTGGCAACCTTGTCTCCGGCAGCAAGTTTCCTGCCCAACTTGGACTTCTCCTCCAACGGCTTGGCTGGTACAGCGGGATCCTTCTGCGTGGGGGATTTGGCACTGGCACTCATTCTGACCATAGGTCGAACAGACCGCAAAGCGCGGCTCAGGGCCCGGATGTGCTCCGGCGTCGTACCGCAGCAGCCACCCACGATCCGGGCTCCGGCCTCTACAAATCGTTTACCATATCGAGCGAAGTACTCGGGGCTGGAAAGATAGAAATAGCGCTCGTCCAATTGCTTTGGAAAGCCGGCGTTGGGCTGGACAGAAATGGGTTTGTCTGTAATGGCGACTAGTTTCTCGAGCGCTGCGAGCATGAGTTCAGGTCCCACGGTGCAGTTGAGACCTACAGCATCCGGGCCACATTGCTCGACCCAGGACAGTGCTTCTTCAATCGGTGTCCCATAGAGCGTGCGGCCCTGCGGGTCGGGAGTCATTTGGGCCACAATAAAAATGGCGCCCGCCGCGGCGCGCACGCCCATGATAGCTTGGGTCAGCTCCTCAGGATTGGCAAAGGTCTCCAAGACAAAGAGATCTACCCCTCCGTCCAGCAAGGCCTTCGCTTGCTGCTCAAAGGCCGCTTGCGCCTCTTCACGGGAAGTCTGTCCCCAGGGCTCGATCTTCACGCCCAGCGGCCCGATTGAACCGGCCACCAATGCCTCTCCATGCGCGATCTCCTGGGCAAGTTCGGCGCCACGGCGATTGATATCCTCGAGCTTGTCGGCCAGATGATAGGAAGCCAGCTTGTACACATTGGCTCCGAAGGTGTTCGTCTGCAGAACCTGCGCGCCGGCTCTGAGATACTCCCGATGCACCTGCTGCACCTGCTCGGGATCCTCGAGGTTGAGGGCATCGAAACAACGGCCCAAGTGGACACCACGCTCGTAGAGACAGGTGCCCATGGCTCCATCGAACAAGAGCACCTCCGTACTCAATCGCTTGGTGAGGGCGCTCGGCAATCCTAGATCCTCCAGCTTATCCCGCCTGCGGATTGATCCTATGTCCCCATGCCTTCGGACTGGCCTCGTGTCCCCATGCCTTCGGACTGGCCTCGTGTCCCCAT
>JAGMDA010000444.1 GCA_023128935.1 Candidatus Eiseniibacteriota bacterium
TCCACGAAAACCGTGTCGCAGACGACTGTAACGGCGTTAACCGTCATATCGGCGGTCTTGGTCATCTCCACCTGCTCGCCGCTCAGGTGGGCGGTGACTTCGAGAACTTGGTTGTCCTCCGCAAAGTCGGGCACGCGAGCCTTGACGCAGAGCGTGTCGCCACTCTGAGGCTCGATCTCAGAGGTCCAGCGCAGGATATTGTTCTCAGGATCGAAGCCGATGGTCCCGCTCGCGCATGTCGCCGTCCCCACCAGGCAGGCCACCTGATCGAACTCGATCTCGAGTGTGAACGGGCCCGTGGAGCTGAGTCCCGCATTGGACAGCATGAAGGCGTAATTCAGGGGCCCCCCAGGCTTCACTCCGGATTGAGTGGGATCTCCGACCAGGAAGCGGCTGTCATCTATGTCCGGCCCATCGTAGAGTTCGATCGCACTGAGTTCCCGGAACGCCGAACTCTGGAATGTTTGAAGGAGCTCTCCCGAATCGGGATCGATCCGCAAGAGCGCGCCCTCGGCAACCGTATGGCCTGTAGGGTTCGCGCTCACATCCATCACCACGACGCTGCCATCGGGCATCATGATCAGGTCACTTGGGTCACGGAACTCCTCAACCGTCAGGGTGTCGATAACCTCGTAACTTTCCAGGGAAACCTTCAGGATCGCTCCTCCGCCCGGATACATGCCCGGAGCAAAGAAGTTCGCGTCGGCAATCAGCAGTGTCGTGGAATCGACCAGTGCCATCCCAGCAGGTTTGATCATGAAGCCGAGCGCCATTAGCGGCTCAATCGTCCGCTGATCCGGATCAATACGGTAGATGCATCCCTCGCGCGGCCCTTCCGGGGTCAGCCGGCCGGTGGGATCCAGCACCAACAGAGTGCCGGTCGGCTCCAAAGCGAGCTGCTTTGCAGAGTCGAAGTAAGGGCCTGTGGTCACCATAGTGATGATCTCGGTCTCCAGATCCAGGTGGAAGACTGCGCCCGCGTAGCCCTCGGCAAGTGGATCCGCGAGCCGATCGAGGATGTAGTAGCCACCGGCCCCATCCCAGATGATGTCGGAGACCTCCTTGAAGAAGGGATACTCTATCCGTTCCGGGTCCGCACCCTCGCCTAGGTAGGGGTTCACGAGAAAAAGCCCGCCGTTCTCGAAACCCTCCCGCCCCAGATCCGCCACATAGATGCGTTTCATGGGGCCCCAGGCAATCCCGACCGGCCGATCAAAGACCGTCGGGGTCACGATGAGTGAATCCGTGTCCCCCTCCAAGGAAACCGTTCGGACCAGCGGGTCGGTTTCGTCGGCTGTCCAATCGATGACTAGGATATCTCCAGGCCGGGGAACGACAGCTAGACCATCATCGGGCATGCACAGAGCCAATCCGATCAGGAGAAAAACGCCCGGTACCAGACAGAACCGACGGCAAATCCCATGAAGCTGCTGATTATCTTTCACGCCTCTAACCCTGCGTCGTGGCCCACAACCAACCATAGACAGGTTAAAAAAACCCCCTGACTAATCATCGGCCGCAGGGGCGTGGGTGTCAACCGTGGCGGGAAGGCAACTTACTTAATCTAGTATCGTCCGGGCCCAGACCAATCCTATCTATTAAATGTCTCGCGAGACCGCCGCTGCGGGCGGTTAATGCGGCTGCGTCCGGGATCGGGACGTTCGGGAATGGTTAGTTCGATGGCGGCGGCGTCGAATCCGGGAAGGGTTAGCTGACTAAAAATCGCCTTCGCAAACACTTGGGCCCCCTGAAGCATACTCCGGGCGTCCTGGTGAGAAGCGCGATGACCACCATAAACCGCGTCCTTAATGTCCTTGGCCTCGCGAATCTTTGTGATCGTGCCGTTCTGAAGCGTACCCTCATCGACGAAGAGCCGCTGCAGGGCGACACACAGCCCATAGAGATTCGTGTCGCGGTATCCGCGCGAGTTGATGCCCGCGCGGGCGCAACGATACATGGCGAAGTAAGCTTGGGTGGCCACTTCGTCCCAGTTACTTCCAATATAGCAGGTCCGGGCCCGCTCCAATTCCTCTTTGGCAGTAGCCAACTCTGACGCCACGCGTTCTGCATCTGGCTCTACTTTTTTCAAGCGCCCTTTGCGCAGGCAATCATCAAATGGGTCCACTGCATTACCTCGGATATTCGTTTCTGTGTGTGGGGGGATCCATTTCCTGTCCACAGCACCGTCTTGGCAACACTCTACACTGCTTACGGCAATGGAACAACGGCTCAACTATCCCCTGCTACATTTTCTGAACACTGTTGTATACGATAGTATACAATCAATGAAAACCCTACACAAGCCGTTTTTGCACCTGCGGGCGGTCTCCTCTGCCCCCCCCTAAACCCAGCCCAGCAGCAAGCTCGTTAGCCCTAGATAGATCGATAATCCCAGAACGTCATTGGTCGTAGTCACGAACGGCCCCGTGGCAAGGGCCGGGTCAATCCCAAGGCGACGTAGCAGCAATGGAACCCCTGAGCCCACAAAGGCTGCAAACGCCATCGTGAACGCCAGCGAAATGCCAACGACCACTCCCAGCTTGATCTCCTGCAACCACAGAGTCACGACCAGCCAGAGGACGGCCGCCAGCAGCAGAGCATTGATCAGACCCACTAGAATTTCCTTCACCAGCCTGTCGCGGGTATTGGCACGATCAATCTCACCAGTCGCAAGTCCCCTGACGATGACGGCCGAGGACTGCATGCCCACGTTGCCCCCCATCGACGCGATGACCGGCATGAAGAAGGAAATCTCGAGCGCCTGCCTAAGGCTTCCGGTGAAATGGCTGATCACCCATGCGGCGAGCACACCGCCGAGCAATCCCAGTACGAGCCAGGGCAGACGGTTGGCACTTACGGAAACCACAGAATCGGCCGGCGATTCATCCTGCAGGCCACCAGCCAAGCGCGCGAAATCCTCAGCGGCCTCCTCCTGGTACACATCCAGAATGTCGTCCATGGTGATCTGGCCGATCGGGCACTCCGCCTCGTCCACAACGGGGACGACCGCCAGGTCATACTTGCGGACAATCTCGGCCACTTCTTCTTGGTCCATCCCCGCAGGAACCGAGATGACGTCGCCCGTGGCGATCTCGCCCACCAGCTTGGAAGGATGATTCAGGAGCAGATCCCGCAGAGATAGGCGCCCACTCAGGCGGCCGGCATCATCCACTACAAAGACGTCAGCAATATCGCCCAACTCCTCATCGGCCTTGCGAAGCCGGTCAATTGCCTGGGCAACGTTTTCCCTCTCCGGGACAGCGACGAACTCGACGGCCATGATGCCGCCCGCCGTGTCTTCGGGGAATTCGAGGAGCCGGTGAACCTTGCGGGACTCGGCGGGACTGATCTCCTTCAGAACCCGCTGGGCGACATCATCCGGGAGATCCCTGAGCAGGTCCGTGGCATCATCCGATGGTAGCTCCTCAATGAGATCCGCGATGTCTGCGGACTTCAGGGCCTCAAGCAGCGTCTCCCTGGCACCCTCCTCCATTTCAGCCAGCGCCTGGGGGCGATCACCTTCTGGGATCAGGCCAAAGGTGTAGGAACGGTTCTTTTCGTCAAGATGCTCCAGCGCATCGGCGAGGTCCGCCGGGTGAAGACGGGCCAACAGGGTGCGAATCAGTGCATCGTTACGCGTCTCGATTAAGACCAGGAGATCGTCGTGAAACGCCGGATCGAAATCCAGTCTCACTCCTCCAGGAACCGGTTTCACGGTGGGTGTTCCTCCCGTTTTGAACGCACGTTCTCAATGCCGGACTAGTCGCATCGCATCCTTGAAACGCCAGTGGGGGCTCCACTGCGCTGTGTGGCATTTGCGGCAGGTGGCTTCATTCACCGGCCTGGCACCCGATCCCCGGGCGTGCTCGCTGCCTGGGCCATGACAAGCCTCGCACTGGACATTGCGCAGATCGACTCTCCTCCCTTCTGGACCAAATCCTCCGGCGCTGCCAAAGCCGGTAACCCTGCGCTGGAGTTCATCCAGTTTCTCACTGTTTCCTTGCTGGATCCATCTCGTCCACGCCCCCGCGTGAGGTGTGTGGGTCCAATGGTCATACTGAGCTACGTGGCACTTGCGGCAGGTTTCGCCTCCCAGGTATGCGGGCCGGTCCTTCCGCGGCTCAGCGGGCTTAGATCCTGATCGGGCCTGCGCATGAGGCCCTCTGCGCTTGAGGCGCATGGCCTCTGACGTCTTTTCCTCGACCATGGATTCAATCCACGGATCGGAAGGCACCTTTTCATTCAGTTTGTAATTGCGCCCGCCCCAATCGATGATTTCCCCCGCTGGAGAGACGATCAGTCTGGTCGTGGCCAAATACTGACCGCGAAGCCCGCAGCGGCTTACGATTACATTCCCAGCGGCCAGCGGCCGATCACTGGCAACCGACGCATGCCCGCCCAGCACCACGTCCACCCCGGTGAGACTGCGCGCGAACCCCCAGGCCTCCCGGTTGCCCATGCAGGCCATCACGGCTACGAGGTCACATGCCCCGCGGAGGTCCTCCATGAGCTCCGCCACCGCCTCCGCTGGGTCTTGGAAATCGAACTCAACCCCCTCAGGAGGTCTGACCTCCCCGTACTCCTCAGAACCAATTACACCCAACAGGGCTACTTGAACTCCCCCCACGTCCACAACCATGCTCCGGCGTGCGAGGGGCATAAGCCCCGCCCCACCACGTATCCGCAGGTTGGAGCAAATGACCTCGATCGAACGCCCGGTCATCAGCTCCTGGAACCGCAGCCAGTGGGACAGCTCCAGGACGCCCGGGATCATCGCACGCATCCCCTCGCCTTCCATCAGATCCAGCAGGAAGGGGTTGATGATCGAGCCCTTGAGGGAATCGGCTTCAAGGAAATCACCTAGTTCGACAATCAGCAGCGGCGATCCCTTCTCCCGTAGTGAATCCAGCATGCTGGCCCGCCGGGCCAGCCCGCCCTTGCGGC
>JAGMDA010000445.1 GCA_023128935.1 Candidatus Eiseniibacteriota bacterium
GGGGCATATGAGATTCAACCTTTCCCGCCGATCGTGTTTCTGCCAGATATGCCGCGATTTGATGAGGCGATGCAGAGGATGGAGCGTGAGTGGCAGACCGAGTACGATGCAGTGTACCTCTCCGATGAACCCTACCCAGAGCGAGTTGCCTGGCTTGCTGGAAGGGGCACGCTGCGGAAGTATGCATATGCCTCAGTTGCCTTCTGTCCCTTCACGTACCATCCACGATCCGGTCGACTGGATTATCATAGTGAAGTTGAGATCGTTACATACGACCTTCCGGCAGCCGAGAGTGATGAAGCGCGCCAGGTAAGTCGACTCATGCACGACCGGGTCGCCGATGCGAAAGCCGCAGGTCTATTTCCGAACTACCAGGAGATTCAGGATCTCTATCAACCGGAAGAGATGCAGACCCCGCCGCTGACTGAAACCTACGACTATGTCATCGTAACAACGACTGATCTTCTGGGTGCGATCACCTCCTCGGAATTTCCGATCTGGAAAACATCCTTGGGCTACAGCTTGAGGACGGTTCTAACTACTGATATCGAGATCACCAGCCAGCCGGGAGTGGATCTCGCCGAGCAGATACGCAACTTCCTGAGAGCCTACTATGCAACCTGGGGTATTGAATATGTTCTGATGGTCGGCGATTATGCCACCGTTCCGATGCGGATCTGCTACCCCGACCCTGATTTCCATGTGTACGATCCTGGCAATCAAGAGCTCATAGCCCCCGGCACGCCTAACGACTACTACTATGCCGACCTTTCCTATCCCGACGCGGCATCGTGGGATTCGGATGAAGATGGCTATCCCGGTGAGTATGGCCAGGACACCCCGGACTTCCTGGCTGAGGTTGCCGTGGGGCGCATCCCTGTCAATGATCCAATCCGAATCACCTATACGCTCAATAAGCTGGTTGGCTTCGAGCAAGACACAGGGGACTGGAAGAACAACGCCCTGCTTGCAGGGGCGATCCTTTTCTTCGAAAACCAGAACTACGGCGGATATCCATTTATCGATGGGGCTACTTGTCTGGATTCGATCGAGACCGGTCTTTTGGGTGGGATGACGGTAAGCCATATGAGCGAGCAGGCCGGTCTTGTGACATCGCCCTTCCCCTGGCCGCCGATTTCTGAGGCCGCCTTCAATACCGCCTGGCGGACCGGTGAGTACGCGATTGTGAATTGGTCGGGACACGGCTGGTCCGATGGGGCTTACAGGTCGGTATGGGAGTGGGACGATGGCGACGGCGTACCCGAGACTGGCAATGGTGAGATAGTGGGCTATCCATTAATCAACATCGCAACCTCTATCCTCGATGATGATCACCCGTCGATCGTGTTTGCCGTATCGTGTAACGTCGGTTATCCGGAGCTCAATCCCTATGGCAATTGCGGGATAGACCTATTGACCCTGCCCGGGTGGGGTTCTTCGGCAGGCATTGTGAGTTCCGCGAGACCTGCCGCTATCTCAGCTGACTGGAAAGCCAACCCTCTTCATAAACAAGGACACACGGTAGTCCAATCACCTTGGTGTGCGTGCGGGCACTTAGGAGGTAGAGAGAGTTCCCCGAGATCAGTAATCTGAGGCATCTCGGCCGCAGATACACATCCAAAAGGCTGTTGACACGCCGTCATATTGCGCCGCAAAATGACGGCGATATGACACTGGCCCGCTTCCCCAGGATTCTCGTTGCGCCCAAGGGGACTTTCTTCCTCTTCGGCCCACGCGGCACGGGCAAGAGCACGTGGATTCGGGCGAACTTCCCCAGGGCCCACACGGTGAACCTCCTGGACGAGGCCCGTTACCAGTCCTACCTCGCCGATCCGTCGCTCTTCGCCGGCGAGCTTCGCGTCTTGCGCCCACGAAGCCTGGTTGTGGTAGACGAAGTGCAGCGCCTTCCGGCGCTCCTGAACGAAGTGCACCGCCACATCGAGGAGCATGTCCTGCGATTCATTCTCTGCGGATCGAGCGCCCGCAAGCTCAAGAGGGAGGGGACGAACCTTCTGGCCGGCCGGGCCGTGAGACGCTTCATGCACCCCTTCGTTCCCGAGGAACTGGGGCGAGCGTTCGACCTGGACGAGGTCCTCCGCTGCGGAAGTATACCCGTCATCTGGGCTGCACCCGACCGCAGGGACGCCCTCGAAGCCTACGTGCAGATGTATCTGAAGGAGGAGATTCAGGCGGAGGCGCTCGTGCGCAACCTGCCCGGCTTCGCGCGATTCCTCCCTGTCGCGGCCCTCTTCCATGGCCAGGTGCTGAACGCCGCCGGACTCGCGAGGGACGCGGGTGTCGCGCGGACAACGGTGCTTGGCTATCTCGGTATCTTGGAGGACACACTGCTCGCCTTTCACTTGCCGGCGTATGAAGCGAAGCTGCGCGTACGCGAACGCAAGCATCCGAAGCTCTACTGGGTGGATCCCGGATTAGTCAGGGCCATGCGCAAGGAGTTCAGCCGGCCAACACAGGAACAGCGCGGTCCACTGCTCGAGGGGTGGGTCGCGAGCCTTTTGCGATCCTATCGTGACTACCGCGGGCTCTTTGACGACTGGTTCTACTGGGCACCCGGAGAGGCCTCCCTAACCGAGGTCGACTTCCTCGTCCGTCGCGGGAAGAAGCTGGTTGCGATCGAGGTGAAGGCCAGCCCACGTTTCTCTGAGAAAGCCGTTCGAGGACTCCGCGCGATCAGTGAGCTTAAGGGACTCGTGCGCAGGCTGGTCGTCTACACCGGAGACCGGGTGCTCAAGACGGAAGATGGGATCGATATCCTTCCCGTAGCGGCGTTCGTGAAACTGGTGGAGAGGGGAGACATCTTCCCATAACCCTCTGTACTACTAACCACGAGAATGTTGTCGGGACGCGAAGAAATCTCAGGCGGCCCGTGGGAGTTGCGCTACGTCCGGATTGCGTTGCGGGAGACGAGCGGAGCGGCGGATCTTGCTCTGCTCTCGAGTAGAGGAGTTCCGTCGCCATGTGAAGATGCAAGGCCGTTTCCCGAATGGAGAGGCAGGACTGCGGTTACTGTATGGACTCTTCGCCGGTGGGTTGATCTCGCTGAGTCGGATAGATGCTTTGAAGGAGTGTACATCCTCGCCTGACCCCGTCTAGCCAGAGACTTGGCTTTGATCGTCCAAGCAATACGGATCAAACACGGCCCGATCAAACCGCTTGACCAGGCATCATAGGGAGACGCAAGATTATGTCGTTCCCAGAGCGCCAGGAGATTTCCTCCCACATCCAGGAAACAACCGTCGAAGCGCGTGCGGACATTGAATCTCAAGGCGGGGCGAGCATGGGCTTTGAAAGAGACGGCCATGTTCATTTGGGAGGGGATCTACCCAAGTGTAGCCGAGCGACGTTTCGGTGACTGGTATCAGTGGGCTTGGCGTTTACGCCTGGAGCCGATCAGGAAGGTGGCCCTCTTGATCAAGAACCACTGGCTGAACATCCAGACCTACTTCGCCCACCGGATCACCAACGCTGGATCCGAGACGATCAACTCCAAGATTCACAGAGTGAAAGCCATGGCGCGAGGCTTCCGCAATCGTGATCGGTTCCGAATGGGCATCTACTTCTATTGCGCTAAGCTGGATCTCTATCCGAGGCCCCTCGCGGAAAGCTCATGAAATCACCCACACGATATTCTGAAGAATCAAAAAAGGAGAAAGAAATGAAATGCAAAAGCGGAAAGTTGCTGATGATGGCCCTGACGGGACTGTTGGCAGTAAGTGTGCTAGGCGTGGTTAGCTCTGCAGAGGAGCCGGAAAAGAAGGCCAAGACCGGCAAACTCAACGGTGATCTCTGGGTGGAGGTAAGTGCACAATTGGGGTATGAGATAGGGAAAGTGACAGACAAATATAGCCTTGTGCCCGAGAATCCCGAAGCAGGACGTAAAGCACTGCGAGAGATGGAGGCAGCCCAAAAAAATGTATATGAACGATTCGGGGTTACCAAGAAAGAGATGGATGCATACTATGAAAAAATAGGCGAGGAAGACATACAGCGAATTATAAAGTGGTCGCAACGAGTAGCGGAGCGAACGCAGGAACTTGCTGAAAAAGATCGCAAACCAGAGCCTGAGCCCAAGCACGTTAAATACTTGCCGGATATTCCGGTCTTCCCCGGCGCCAAACTGAATCCGGAATCCACCGAGGAAACCGTCTGGTATGAGGCGGACGCATCTGAAAAGGAAGTTTTCTCTTTTTACAAAGACAAACTGTCCAAAGCAGGTTGGCAATGCCACGCTACCAAGTTCTCGCTGTATTTTATTAGGGGAGATAAGGCCTACGAGCTCTCTATGCCCAGTGGTGAGGGAGAAATGCAGTACAGACCATTACCTCCCAAAAGAGCCATAGCCGAGGGTGTTGACCTGAACAAGGATGAATATATTGCGAAAGTGGTGGCCTTTGCCGGGAAGCTGCTTCCTTACAGCCAGAAATGGCTTGAACTGAGCAAGCAATCCCCTCGCACTCCGGAAACCGTTGAGAAGATGTTCAAAGTTGACCAGGAAATTGATGATGCGGCTGATAAAATCGGACCTGAAGTTGGAGTTACTGTTGACAGACTGAAAAGTTTCGGCAAGCAGTATGCCCTGGAGTTGATGGACTATCTATCAAAGCATCCAGAACTCAAGGAGAAAGGCGTCCCAAGATTTCTGCCGAAGATAAACTACTGGAATGATTTGGGGTCCGGCATGGAGGATTACCTAAATAGGAATCCCAAAGAGGCAGAGAAGTTTATGAAACGGTATCAAGAGTTTACCCAGGAATGGATGATGCATTTTTGAAAGAGAAAAGGGAGATATGGAAAATAGGGAAGTTAGCCCTGATGCGTCAATAATCCTCGAGCGAAAACGTGGGAGAGTGCGCCAGCTGGCTGCGCGTCCCCCAGATCTCGGTCGTCCCAATCTCACCGAGTATCTTTCAACCTAGGATCTTGCCTTTGACCGCTGAAGCGAACCCGGCCTAGTGGAACGCGTTCTGGCCGGTGATCTCACGACCGATAATCAGCGTGTGGATTTCGTGGGTGCCCTCATAGGTGAGCACGCTCTCGAGATTGGCGGCATGGCGCATCGGTGGATACTCCAGCGTGATGCCGCTGGCTCCGTGGAGCGCGCGGGCGCAGCGCGCGATTTCGAGCGCCGTGCGGACGTTGTTGTACTTGGCAAGTGAGACGTGCCAGTGGCGAGCCTCGCC